>JAESQE010000161.1 GCA_016765335.1 Planctomycetaceae bacterium | reverse complement strand
ACTCCGTGGTTTATTCAGATCTCTCCTGTTTGATACCGGCTATGTTGGGTGAGTCGCCGGGAAATCATATTCCAAAATCATTAAACTGTCTGCCATTTAACGCTAGTTGCAATAGTAGGGTCTGCTGTGTGTGTAAAGACCCTACCAGAGTGATGAAACAGGCAAAGGCTAAAAGAGTTTTCAGGATCGACTAATTACTGGCTGACTGAACGCGAACCATGGGGGCTGCCGGAAATTGAACGACCGACGGGGAGAGGGCGGGCTGCGACCTGCTGGTGTTGTTGATGCACAATTTTGACTAGTTTCTGATAAAGCGAAAAACTATCCGGGTAGACCCAAAAGGTGATCGTATCTTTTGAAGAAATGCGTTGCAGCTCAGAGCGAAACAGCGAATTATTTTTGAGTGCCTGCTTGGCTGTTTCCCGAAATTCATCACTTGAAGGGACCAGTTCCCACTGATCCAGACCGATCATCACTTGGCTTGAACCATAAGTCAGCTCCTGAGATAAAGATCGCTTCTGCCGAGAGGCTTTGAATTTGATGTGGTAACCAGCAGTCGGACCAAGTAGTCCTTCATAAACTTCATACCGTACAATCCAGCTCGCTTTTTGCGTGATCCTGGTTTTCATTTGATCCATCAATTCATTAAGCGGAATATAACTCACACGCCCTGCCCGTAATTCAAAATGCCATTCCTGCCCGGACACCAATTGACCAACAGGCAAGATCGAATGCTGAATCGCAGCGGCTGGCTGCTGATCCCGTTGAACTTTCACCAACTGTTGATCAAGATCCGCAAGACTGTGCACAAGCCTGCCTTTCAAATCTTGTGCATCAGTTCGCTTGGACGCAACAACCGATTTCTGAGATTTCTCCAAAGCAGCCAGTTCGAGCCTCGCCATGTTCAATGACTTCTCAAAAGTCTCATTTTTCTTTTTATGCAATAACGCTGTAGCCGAAAGACTGGAGAGCCTTTTCTGCTCTGCCTGATTCTGTGCAAGAGTTTTTTCATGCTTTTGAATCAAAGAATGATCACCCAAGGGCTGAAACGATCTCTCCTGCCCGAGTGAAATTTCAAAAGAAATCACTGGTTCTGGAACCAATTCTTCTGCAATAATTGTTTCAGGTTGAATGATTTCCGAAGGAGCAGGTAATGAAATGTCAACTTGCGGCGGGGCCTGTTCAATCACTGAAGCAACAGCAACATTTTGTACTGGTGCCTGACTCACGCGCACTCCCGCAATAACAATCAGGATAATAAGAATCCCAACAATATTGGCGACAATATCGAGAAAGGAATCCGAACCTGACTCCAACGTTTCAGATTGCCTGCGTGATCTGGACATAATAAATTCAACTTCTACAAACGGTATTAATCAACTGACTTTCAGATTACCTCAACTCGATGTTTTTCGCCGGACTCTGTTGCCCTATTGTAAAACTGGTTTTCATCCCCAGAGAAAGTTCCTTCGCGACAGACTCCAGCCGAAATGCCACTTGATTCCCACCAGGTGCAACAACAAATCGGAATCCAGGAATCCAACGAAACCCTTGAGGAGCAGCCTCCCAACGCGACATCTCCTGTTCAAGCAAATAGAGAAACATTTTCTGTGTCCCAATTTCAGATTCATTTCCCGATATAGGCACTGCTTCTTGCGTCCCCAGTTTCAAATACTTCGAATGAATATGCACCGTCACATTTCGCTCGATACTGATCAGCGTACTCTGATTTCCCCGCTTCAGATTTCTTGCTCTAGAAGACAGCGATTTCAAAAGTGGAGAATTCATTGGGCTTCCCGGTGTTCCGGACTGTTCAATCAATTCTTTAAGTTGATCCGTTGGCGAACCCTCACGGGCTGAAGTGCGTGATGAAGAATCCGTATTCTCTGAACTACCCTGCATTGCAGAAGCATGCCCATTGGAACGAGAACTTAACTCGGTATTTTGCTTTGGATATTTCGAACCAGATTCGCGATTCCTTTTTCTGCGACGACTGCCTGTACGATTACTCGGAGTACGATAACTTGGCACACTAGATAAGCGATTGTAATCAGTCCCACGAGAGACCATTCTTTGAGGGAGCTTTCCAGCAGTACCGTCTTCCACTGAACCAGGATTGGTAAATTCTCCACTGGACCTGCCAGGTAAAGGGGGCTTCGAAAATGCCTGCCTGTTTCCAGACATCCCTCTCCCTGGCCCCAACTGAAAACCACTCCTGCGATTTATTTTCGGTTGTTGTCGCGCTCGGGCAATGGCATCTTCCAACACTTTCTTTGCGTGCGGGTCTTGCTCAGAAAAATACAGTTCTTGATCCTGACCAACAAGTTCATACCCGAAGGTAATACCTTGAACTCCCAGAATTTGCCGACTGGTATAAAACTCTTTGATCCCCTGTGCACGGACAACTAACAAAACATAAGCAGGTTGCTGAGTTCCATTTTTTTGATTCCGATATTCAGCCAAGGCTCGAACTGCAAAACCAAGTGGATGATTTCCAGGAGAAAAACCTTCGTCATCTTTCAACGCAAGCTCTACCTGCTCGGGCTGAAATACAATTTTCCCATCCAGACATTCTACGAAAATCGGTTTTCTGCGGATGCCACTCGCTCCATCGTAAGTAACAATTTCAAGCTTGCCTTCCAGTTCTGATGCAATCTTCTGCTGAGCTTTGAGCTGTTGCTGCTTTTTCTGCAACAGGCCTTGCAGCTGTCTCATTTCCTCATCAGTTTTCCTCGAAGCAATTTGCTGTTCGGCCTGCCATTCGTCCAGATACATTTTCCGTTTTGATAACGAATTAAGCTGCGTCTGAAGCTCGCGGCTTTTGTTTTCTTGCTGAGATAACAACCTGGAAACAGAGGCCATTTGCGTCTGGATCGTTTTTTGCTGGGCAACGCTGTGTTGCAACGCATCTGCTTGTGATTTCAATAATTCAATTTGCTTTTGATTCCCGTCAAGGCGTTCATCGTATTGCCTTGCATCTGGTGCTAAAGTGATTTGCTTCAATTCCTCTTCACTAAAAGGTATCTCCGCAGGGGCACTTTTTTCGGGAACCTGAATCCGAGCAGGCCGTACTTTAGGTGTAAAGTAGGATTCGATCTCAGATGTTTCAACCGGAGTTGCCAAGACTTGATTCGCTTGCTGAACAGCTTCAGATCGAACCTGCCTGGTAATAATAAGCAGTAACAGAATGAGCGCCCCCATTGCGCATACCAGCACTGCCAAAAATGGAAACAGTGACACCGAAAGTGCTGGTTCTGTGCAACGACGAGACATGAATCTACTTCAATTAAAATTGTCAGCATTTGAATGCAGACTAATCGAACAGGATTAATACAAACTCACAAAAACCGAACTCAGGCCGCTCGCCCTGAATGATTCACCCTAACATTCAGTAATTGAATTGCTGCGGTGAGCGAATTCAGCGTTTGATCTAAAGTCTCTGTAATTTCACTTGCATCGAGAGATTCGTGCAATTTCTGCTGAAGCAGCGTCAACTCCTGCTGTTTATCAATCATGCTCACAATAAGCGACGAATGTTTTTGCAACTCCTGAGTTTGTCCTACAATACCTGTACCCACTCCATCGAGGGTTTGTGTCCAATGCTCAATTGCGGCTTCGAGCTTCGCCCCCAAATCAACTGAAAGATTTTGCTCCTCAGCTCGCAGTTTGGAAAGATGCGTCTGCTGAGCTTGCAATGTTTCATCCACAGCTGCATGCAACGTTTCGACAAAATGATGATGCTCGACTTCAATCGACTGCACCATCCGGTCCTGCAATTCATTCAGGCGATTCTTCCACAGATCTGTTGCCTGCAATACAATTTGCTCTGAAACTTCTGTCAGATTTTCAGCCACTGCTGAATGTTGCGCAAGAAAACTCTGTTCGTGATCAGCCTGCAACAAAAAGCAAAGACGCTTGCCGAGTTGTTGATCCACCCGGTTAAGAATGTCATCCTGCCTGCTTCTCACCAGGTAAGTTGCAAATACCAGTCCCAAAGAAAGAGTCAGCGATAACGCTGTGGTATCAAAAGCCACGGCTAGCCCGCCGGTCACTTCAGGTAACGATTGATCCAGCTGGTCAGGGGTCACATTTGCAATCGCCATAGTAATCCCCATGACTGTTCCCAAAAAACCAAGAATCGGGACAGCCCAGGAAATTGTATTCACAAACCCTAATCTTCGCTGAGTCAGATCGTGTTCCAAATCAGAGAAATACCGCAAGTGTTCCTCAAGCTTCTCACCAGATGGTCTTTGAGAAACATAGACCACTGCCTCATGCAACCTGCGGCCTGCAATCGAATCCTGAATCGAGCGGGCTGTGTTTCGCCAAGATTCCTGTAATGCTTCAAGAACACCACTTGTTCCAGGTAAAGCAACGTCCGAAACAGAATCAAGAGTATCATGTACCTGATCCACTGCTCGATCTTCTGTATACAGCTCCAACCACCGAATTATCAAGGTCGACATACCCAGAAAAAACAGCCCCAGCGTCACATATTCCAGCGGATGACTCGTACAATACCGAGCAAGCAACTCCTGTTGAAATGGAAAAACCGGGATAAGTGCGTAAAACAGCACATAGCTCAACGCCCCCCAAAGAATGGGACTTTTCCACCACCCCGAAAGATAATGTGGGCGTTGGGGAATCTGCTCTGAAAACTCTGTCTCTGTCCTGGTCATTATGTAAGCATCCTGCTGATGTGGGAATTCCTGTCCGTATCATCTCTTTTATCGGTACGGACAACCTATCTTCGTGAATCAGACCTGAAAGAACGCACATTAGCCCCCCTACTCTTTGCACTCCTCCTATTCCCGCAGGGTATCTACCCAATATCCATAAAAAGAGCCGTGCATTTTGCAATGCACGGCTATAAATCAAATGGCCAGGACAAGCTAATCCAATAAGGGAACATCTAAAGTTTTGGTTATCCCCCTTACAAAGGGGGAGTTAAAAGGGAGGGGTAAACAACAGTTTAAAATCAACCTGTCCCCACTTTTCAGTTGACTTGCATCAAATACGTCAGCAGATCAGCCATTGCATCGATACTAATTTCCTTTTCGAGGCCTTCAATCATCAACGAAAGCCCGGTACTTTTCATCTCGTCGATATCAATTCTGCTGACCACAGAAGTCTTCCCCTCTGCTCGTTTCAAAGTGACGGTTGTTGCATTTTGAGACGCCAAAATCCCAGTATGAGATCGCCCCTGTGTCGTGATGATCAAATACGTCAAATAATCGGGCGTCACTTCGCGATTCGGATCAAGCAAGTTGATCAGAATCGCCTGCTTACCTCGGTTCTTAAAGGTCGCCAGGTTCGGGCCGATCTCTTCACCCTTGCCTTCGAGTTTATGACAAACTGCACAATTCTTAATAAACAGTTTTCGACCCGCTTCAACATTCCCCTGCTTTTCAAGAGCACTGGCATATTTATTGACGATACTGGCACGAGGAGTTTTATTGATTTGAGAAATTAGTTGATCTGCCAATTTTTTGACACCACTATTTTTTGAACTTTGAAGCATCTTCAATCGCATTCCATTTAAGTCTGATTTCGAAATTTTTCCTTCAACCGCAGCTAAAAGGAAACTGTTTGCCCATTCCGGTTTGCTGAGCAGAATATCTTGAGATTCTTTTCGCAAATGCGGCGTCAATGTTGCCCATTGATTAATCAGAATCGTATCCAACTCGCATTCAGGCATCGAAGAAAGCGACTCCAATGCAGCACTTTGGATTTCAGGCGATTCCTGATTATCGAGCAAGTCAAACAGCAATTTCTGATCAGCAGGTTCTGGGGCAACGTTCAATGTATGAATCGCTGAGATCCGCTCTTTTTGCGGTGCTGATATATCTTTAATTTGCTTTCGAGACTTTATCATCAAATCACTCAACATCGCTTTGAGTAAATCAGACTGACCAGAAACTTTCTTATCCAACCCGGCCTTGGAACCAGATGTATTTGTTAGATAATGCTGAAACAAACCCTGTTTTTCAGACTCTGAAAGACCATTGGGTGATGTCAGTAATTGAATCATTTGAGCCAGGTCTTCTTGCTGGCCTCTGCGAGCCAGTATTTCAATCATCACCTTCAAAAGATCCGCTGCATGCGATTTTTCAAGGAACGATTTGTCTTGAGCTAAAGAATTCAACAATTGTCCCAGATCCTGATTCACAGAGCTCAGGGCAGCAAAACGAATCCATTTATCCTGCGAATCAGACTTGAGAATTGCCAGCAGTAACGGACTTCTCATTGCAACAGAAAATTCCCCGAGCGAAAACGCCAGCTGATATCTGACATGAATCGATTCATCTTGAGCCAGTTTTTTCAACTGAGATCGAACAGCTGAATCATCCGGAAACTGCTCACTCAATCGAACAGCATGTGTTCGAACCATCGGATGCTCATCCGCTAAACGCTGTGTAACAATTTCCGCAGTCAACAGATTAAGACTTCGCAAAACATACAAGGCATGCAAACGCCCAAGCGGTTCATTGACCTGAGTGGCCTGAACCAGTTCATTGAAGATCGAACGATCCTGACGCTCATAAAGTACACGACTGGCAGTTTCTCGATGCCAACCGTTTGGATGCTTCAACAACGCGACAAGTTCAACCGAACTCATCTGACTCATTTTCGGAGCGGCCCGCTGCTTGAAATCATCAGGAATCACCCGGTAAATTCGTCCTCGATCTCGACCGTTAGTCAAATCGAG
Organism: Planctomycetaceae bacterium; assembly: GCA_016765335.1. Classification (GTDB taxonomy): domain Bacteria; phylum Planctomycetota; class Planctomycetia; order Planctomycetales; family Planctomycetaceae; genus Rubinisphaera. The sequence goes on along the minus strand of JAESQE010000161.1, from coordinate 10,388 downwards.
ATGTTTTTTGATCATCGGAGGCAAACTCTTGGGATGCTCAATCACTTCGCGAGACATATCCAAAACATGCAATGCGCCATCAGGCCCGTTCGCATATTGCACGGGGCGAAACCAGATATCAGTAGACGACATCAGTTCCGACTGCTTATCGATTCGTGTCCCAATAAACAAAACGCCGTTCGGTATCAATTTTTTCCGATGAACCAGGTTACTCCCCACGTCGCCCGAAATCGCTAAGCCGTGCGCTTCTTCAGGCCAGGCATCTCCCCGATAAATCACTGCTCCGGTCGAGCCAGTAAAGTAACCCGCAGGACGTCCGCCACCTTCGACAACTCCTTTGACCTGTTTGGATGCACGCAAGCGAGTCCGCACAATTCGCCACGGTTCTACTGGGCTAATTCGAAACACGGGAGCCTGTCCGCCATCATCAGAGATACTCACTCTGGGGTTGGGTGACTTCAAATACGGGTTCCTCGCAGCATAGCGGTCATCGTAAGCGACCATTTGCAGGTGGTCGCTGTTCGAGCAAACAAACTTTCGTCCCCAGTCGTCAAACGACATTCCATGTTGAGCGCCTCCACTTTCCGGACGAACTTCCCGGGTGCGTGGATTGAACGAGAAGTCTCTTCCGCGATATTCAACCGTTTCACTTTCCGGTTGATCGGGGCGTCTGATTTTCCCACCAGAGGAACTTGTCGCTCCATGAATCCGACTATCCAGCCCCCAGCGAAAACTGTTGACCAAGCCTTGAACATTTGAGCGACCAAAACCGGTGAGCGCCACTTCTTTAACATCTACTTTGTTATCGCCATCGGTATCTTTGAAGTAAAACACGTCAGGAGCAGCTGCAACATAGATTCCGCCATCGTAACAAATCACCGCAGTGGGCCACGACAAGTTATCAACAAACACAGAACTCTTATCAAACTTCCCATCACCATCGATATCTTCCAGCAGCCGAATCTGTCCCAGATGTTCGGTCTCTTGTTCAGAATAATCACGCATTTCGACCACATACAATTTGCCATCCAAATCGAACGACATCGCAACCGGATCGTTCAACAACGGCTCAGCTGCGGTCTGTTCAATTTTAAATCCGGGAGCCACCTGAAATGTTTTCAGGGCATCTTTCGGAGACGTCGGCGCAATCCTGGGAAGCTCTGCACTGTAATCAACATCCCCGTTGACTGGGCTAAACTNCAAGATTTTATCTATAAACTGATAAGAAGCCAAACGGTCTNCGGTCGGAAAGTCGTGATCACATAACGGATACCGAACTTGTAGATTTTCTTCTGCGTTATTGAGTTTAAAGATTTTGAGAGCTTCTGGCATTGCTTTGCGAACTCCAGCAATATCANAGTTCGAATCTTCTTCAGGCGAGACCGAAAGAAATGCACGCGGAGCTAAAGCTGAAATCAATTCTGGAAAATCAAATGGGACCAGATCAGCATTCAACTTATAAACGTCTCGAATGCGAGGCATGTATCGATCACTGGTCCAACCCGCCAATTTACCACCGTAATAATCATGAAACGGCGTCCAGCCACAACTCGAAACAACAACCTTGACTCGCTCATCAAACAAACCATGAAAAATTGCATTATGACCACCAAGCGAATGCCCAATCACACCAATTTGCTGCGGATCAACTTCAGGAAGTGACTGCAACAAATCGACACATCGCATATGATTAAAAATCCCTTTCATCGAACCGGAAACATAACGGTCCTTTGAAAAGTCGTACGACTGATACTCGCCGAACGAAGGATAATCAGGACAGATTACAACGTAACCGCGTTTCGCAAGNTCNAANCCGTANTGNCGATTCAATCGTGGCCCCTCGCCTGCCACGATTCTCTTNCCCTGNTTTCCGGTCGGGTGCATCGCAACGATGCCAGGANCCGGTTTCTTATTTTTGGCAACGGAAGTCGGAAGATAAAGATCAACTGGCAGGCGATCTCCTTTTTCGCTGACGAATGTCAAAGTTTTGCGAACATATCCGTCTCCCTGTTTCACTTCACTGACCTGCACATCAAAAGCAGGTAGATTTTCGCGACTCGGAAGTGGCCCCATCACTTTCTGAACATTTACAAGAATTTGAGCTTTTCGTTTTTCCCAGGTTTTCAAATCCTGAATCGGCGTCACATTTCCGTTTTCGTCCTGATAAGAATCAAGCTTGCGATGATCAACAGCATCCTTACCTGAAGCAGGTTTTGTTTCTCCAACAAGGTGCCCTGAAAACATGAAACACGAAAGCAACAACGCTGAAGCCAGGGTTATAACCGGCAAGGAAATCTTCATAGTATTAACCACAATTCCTAAAATCACGCAGGAGGGAAGAAATACACATAAGTGAATCTGTATGATTCTTACCAGAATCAATATCTTTTGCAATCATCCCGAGGTACAATAAAATCAAACGGCTGCGCCCTGCCCAAGTATTTACTGCAAGTCAGTACAGAAAAAGAATTCTGCGTGAGTGGAATCATCCAGAACCCGCAATCTTTTCCCTCGAAACAATATACTTCAAATAAAATTCAGAACTTTCTTTAATCACATAAAAGACTACTCTTTTAGTTACAAAGATTTTCTTTTTTCATGTAGGAGTCTATTTCCAATGCGTGCTTTGATTTTGCCCTGTATTCTTTTTGTAAGCAGCCTTTTTTCTACTGCCAGCCCTGTCCATGCAGCGAAGGCCTCGTCAATTGAAATCGCAACTTTTTCAATTGACGCATCTCCTCCCATCGGCAGCCCGCTGGCATACGATCCCACCAAGGGCATTCAATCGCCATTAACTTTTAAGGGCGTTGTCCTGGTAGGTTCCGGAAAACCGATCGTGATGTGTGCTGTGGATTGGATTGGTATTGGAAATGAAGGGCAAACGGTTTTCAAAGAACGTATCGCGATGGCTGCGGGAACGACGCCGGATCGTGTTGTTGTCCACNCACTGCATCAGCACGATGCTCCCCGCTGCGACTTTTCTGCCGAAAAGCTGATGAGTTTACATGGCGATCCCGGAATCGGTTTTGATCCCGCGTTCATGCGACAGGTTGTGCAACGCGCTGCCGATGCTGTCAAACAAGCCCTTACAGAGACAGTCCCGGTGACCGATATCGCAACAGCAAACGGCAAGATCGAAAAAGTCGCATCCAACCGCAGAATTCTAGGAGAAGATGGCAAGGTCAAACATGTTCGCTTCACAGCCACAGCTAATCCTATAATCCGTGCATTCCCGGCAGGAACAATTGACCCCAATCTGAAAATGATTGCCTTTTATAACAACGACAAAACTCTGGCAGTGCTCAGTTTTTACGCCACTCATCCTCAAAGTTATTATCGCACTGGTTTAGCCAATCCCGATTTTCCCGGCATGGCCCGAAACGCTCGCGAGAAAAAAACAAAAATTCCTCACATTCACTTCAATGGAGCCGGCGGCAACATCGGAGCAGGAAAATGGAATGATGGCTCTCACGAAAATCGCCAGGTTCTGGCAGATCGTGTTGAAGCGGGAATGCTCGAAGCTTGGAATCACTTAAAGAAAACCCCTATTTCTGAAGCAACCATCAAGTGGGCAACAGAACCTGTCCAGCTCCCCGTAGCAAAGCATCTGGTCGAAGAAGAATTAGTCGCCAAGTTGAAAGATAAACAAACAAAACCTTCTGATCGCTTTTATGTCGCCAAACATCTCGCATGGTTGCGAAGATGCCAAGCTGGTGACACCATCGACATCGCATGTTTAAGCATCAATAACTCACGTATTCTGTTTATGCCCGGAGAACTGTTTGTCGAATACCAGTTAGCTGCCCAGAAAATGCGAAAAGATCTGTTTGTCGCAATGGCTGCCTACGGCGAATACGCTCCAGGCTACATCTGCACGAAAATTGCATATTCGCAAGGCGGATACGAATCCAGTGATCGAGCCTCGCGTGTCACAGGAGACGTTGAACAGATTCTTATGGACGCCATGAAAAAGTTACTGAAATAAGCCAAGCATGCAGCATCGCCATTCTTGAATAATTACGCTGACCAGAACAATGCCAATTGATTAAACTCGCCCCTGATCTGTACATTTACTCTAGGCGAATCTGCAAACAATTTTTAGATTCTCGTGTTAAAATGTGGATTGCCTTGGAAATAACTAGTAGGAAAGCCATTTTCAGCAACAATTGAGGCACCAGCGTCATGCCAGCCAGCAAGCACGATCAACACAAACAGTTTCTTCGTGAGTTCACAACTCACGAACCTGCTGTACGTGCGTTTGTGCGTCGTCTGGTTCCCTCGCGAGTAGATGCTGATGATATTTTGCAGGAAGTCTCCATCGTGCTCTGGGAAAAGTTCCAGGATTTCGATGCTAACAAAGACTTCAAAGCCTGGGCGTGTGGGATTGCTCGATTCAAAGTCCTTTCCTGGCTGCGAGATAAAGGCCGCGATCGGCTTGTGCTGAATACTGAAGTGGTTGAATTGCTTGCAGATGATGCCCTGAAAGACGAACCACTTCTTGAACAGCAACGAATGGCGTTGGAAATCTGTTTCGAAAAAGTCCCTACAGCTGAACGTGAATTACTCACGCGGGCCTACCATTCAGATTCCTCGATCCAGGACACAGCTGCTTCAAGCGGAAGATCGGTCACAGGGTTTTATCAATGGTTGTATCGAATGCGAAAAATGCTTCTGGCATGCGTTCATAAAACATTAGCTGAGGAGTCTGCATGAAACCTCACAAAGAATTTGAACAGCTCGTCCATCAATACATTAACGAACAAATCACAGAATCAGACCTGTTACGCCTTAACGAGCAGCTCAGCGACAATCCACAAGCCAGGAAAATTTTCAACGAACTACTTAATCTGGACTCTGCCTTGGCAGCAGTTGCTGTAGAGGAAATCGTATCAGACCAGCCTGTTGTTTTACCTTCAGAAAAAAGCAGGTTTCAAAACAGCAAGCCATCAGCCAGATGGATAATCTCCATTGCTGCGAGCTTTATTTTTCTAATCAGCTCCGTGTGGTGGTGGCAAACGACACAACAGGTTTTCGCTACGGTAAGCAGTACTGCCGGGGTCGAGGGATATCCGGAAGGAACTGAACTTCGAAGCCAGCTTGTTGTTATTGAACAAGGCTCGCTGGAACTTATTTCAAAAAGAGGAGCAAAAATCGTAATCGAAGCTCCTGCAAAGTTTTGGTTCGAATCAGCACAACGTCTTCACATCACCAGAGGACGCATGGCAGCCGACGTTCCCCCGTCCGCAAAAGGCTTTACCGTTGTGACCCCAACCGGTGAAGCAATCGATTTGGGAACAAAATTTGGTGTCGATGTGCCGCTTGAAGGTCACTCCGAAATACATGTTTTCCAAGGAGAAGTTATCGCGCAATCAGCAAGTGGTAAANACCAACAAAGCTTGCGAGATGGAGACGCGATTCAACTGCAACGCGGTATCGGGATTGCCAGAACCCTGCGATCCTCAGCATTCATTCAACCCGGCGAAGTTTCATCGCTTCGTGCAGCACTGGCAAATGGCCAAAATGCAAGGTCAGATGCAAACATCATGAAACTGCGGAATGATCCCAAGTTGATTTTGTTCCTTGATTTTGAATCAAAGTCTCTTCCTCAAGGGACTTATCGAATGACTCAAGGCCGCTGGCCAGGCTCTCACGCTCCTGAATTTGTCAATTTGGGAGATCATATCAAAATTGATGTTGGCAATAACGAACCATGCCCCCAACTTACCTTGGCTGCCTGGGTACGACTCGACCACTTGGGAGAGCCTTTTCAATCGCTACTGCACACCGATGGCTGGAGTCAGCAAAATGGTCAAGTTCATTGGATGGTGACACACCACAGCACAATGAGATTAGCACTGTTTGGCAACAAACTCGCCCCTGATTCCACTAACGCCGACACCTATCCCGATTCACTCACCCCGGTATTACCTCAGCAGGGCCGCTGGGTCCATCTGGCTGTCGTCTACGATTCTGTTGCCGGAACCGTCAATTTCTATTTCAATGGAAAATTCGACAAACAAGAGCAACAGCAAGTCGCATTCCCTGCCCAACTTGGCCCAAGCCAAATTGGTAACTGGGATTTGCATGATCGAAAACTAAGTGGAAGAATGGATGAACTTCTCATTCTGGGCCGCGCAATGAGTCACGAAGAAATTAATTTATTATTTGAATCTGGTACCCCCTACCGATAATTCAACAAAACCTTCCTCACAAAAAAACGATGACAACTCCATATGCCCAACCAACCTACCATTTTGGCACAAAACAGTAACGATAAGGTAATTGGCCTGATGCCTCTAAGAATGCCCCCTCACTTTCTATCAATCAATGCAATCTGGGCCAGCCTAAGCCTTTGCTTAGCCATCTTCTGCTGCCCAAATAATTGCAATGCCGAAAAACCGAAAAGCAACAATCAAGTCCCCTCCGCTGTGGACTACGCCGAGGATGTCAAACCGATCCTCAAGCAAAAATGTTTTTCCTGCCATGCAGCCAGCAAGCAAGAAGGAAGTTTGAGAGTNGATACCGTCAAANTNATGCAGCAAGGGGGAGACAGCGGGACTGCGATTATCGCCGGAAATCTGGAAGAATCTCTCATCTGGGAACGCATCAGTTCAACCGATGCAGACTTACGCATGCCCCCCGAAGCAGAACCACTCAGTCCGTCACAGTTAGAAGTTATCAAAAAATGGATACTCTCTGGAGCTAACGCCCCAACCAGCGAACAGCCTCAAATCGATCCCGCCAGCCACTGGGCATTCCAACCCTTGCAATCCAACGAAAAAAACATCGGAACCGCTTCACAAGTAATCGACTTTTATATTGAAAAGAAACTCAAAGAAAATTCTCTGACTCTGTCTTCACCAGCTGATTACACAACACTGATCCGTCGCTTATTTCTAGATTTGCATGGACTGCCCCCCAGTATCCAACAGCTAAAAAGCTGGTCCGAAAAACTGGCGACGAACCCGCAATCAAAACAAGAATTAATCGACACCCTGCTTGCAAGCCCCCGGTACGGAGAACGCTGGGGACAGCACTGGCTGGATATCGTTCGCTACGCAGACACGCACGGTTTCGAAGTCAACACGCCTCGCGAGAACGCCTGGAGATACCGCGATTATGTCATTGAATCTTTCAATAGTGACAAGCCGTATCCTCAATTTATCTTGGAACAGCTTGCAGGAGATGTTTCCGGAAATGATGCAGCCACCGGGTTTCTGGTTGCTGCCGCGGTGCTCCTGCCAGGACAAATCGGAAAAGACGAGGAATCCAAACGGCTAGCTCGACAAGATTCGCTGGACGAAATGATTGTGGGAACCGGTGGCACTTTTCTGGGACTAACAATCGGCTGTGCTCGCTGCCACGACCACAAATTCGATCCCATTTCTCAAGAAGAGTACTATGCATTACAAGCGTGTTTTGCTGGTGTCGATTACGGTGATCGAGAAATCAAAGATTCCAATAGAAGCACACGCCTTGCTCAAGCTGATGTGCTCGCAACTCAGTTAGCACAGTTAAAATCACAACTCGCCAAGTTTCAGCCGCAAGCCTTTCCGGGCCGTACGATTCTCATTGATGACGAAGATAAAAAACACACAACCATCCTAAAAGAAGACAATGGTCAGGGCACCAATCCTGAAGGGAACAAACAGGGATACCGTGACGATCCTGGATCATCAAACCGCATAGCCAACCTGAGCCAAGGGAAATACACTTGGTGGGATAACAATTTGAATGAAGATGTTTTCACCTGGAATCCTCAAACTCCTGGAACATTCCAAGTCTGGATCTCCTGGGGAGTCCACGGCAGTGGAGTTCACACGCGAGATGCCCGCTACATCATTGATTACGATGGCGATCTCAAAACCCAAGATGATCAACAGGAAATTGCTCAAGCCGACCAATTCTACTACGCGAATCAAACAGAGGGAGATTCTGAAAAAGTCCCACGTTGGTCCGGGCTACAAGAAGCAGGTACCTATGAATTCACAAATAACACCCGCATTATTCTTCGTGGCGGAGAAACCGGAACCGGAATCACAGCTGATGTGATTGTCCTTCAAGAAGCAATTTTAGATACAAGCGAAGCAAAAACCGATTATCTTCCCAAGTTGCGACCACCGATCAACCCAAAAAAGAATGTAGAGCAATTCGCTCCGATCAAAGCACAATTCGTTCGATTCACCACGCTGGAAACGATCGATAACAACAGACACGAACCCTGTCTGGATGAGTTAGAAGTCTATTCGAACAAGCAAGGCTCAAAAAACCTCGCATTGGCCACCAATGGCACGACTGCAACGTCTTCAGGGAGTTACCCTCCATCGGATCGTCATCGTCTCGAACACATTAATGATGGAAAGTACGGCAACGGGCGCAGTTGGATTTCTAATCAGCACGGCGGTGGTTGGGTGCAATTGAAACTGCCGCAAGTTTACGAGATCAACAAAATAATTTGGGGACGTGACCGAGACAGTAAACTGGTTGATCGCCTGCCTGTTCGATATTACATTGAGGCATCCCTCGATGGAAAGACATGGCAGCGTATTGCCAATTCTCAAGACCGTGTTTCACGAGGAACTCCCGGCAACGAGCAAGATTACCTGAAACGAAACCAGCCCCCTGAACTTGCAAAACAAATCACAGCAATCACCAGCAAGATTTCCAGCCTGGAAAATCAGATCAATCAACTTCGAAAACCGAACCTTGTTTATGGTGGTAGGTTTCGTAAACCTGATGTCACGCATGTCCTCAATCGAGGCGATCCCGAGCAGCCCGGCGATGTCATCGGACCAGCTGTCCCGCAGATCCTTGGCAAGTTAAACCTTCCTGCCGAATCGACAGAAAGTAGCACCCGAGTTGCGTTAGCAAAATGGATCAGCAGCCCCGAAAATCCCTTAACGGCCCGGGTGATAGTCAATCGAATCTGGCAATATCACTTTGGCACAGGCATCGTCGAAACCCCCAGCGACTTCGGGCATAACGGAGCCAAACCGACTCACCCGGAACTACTCGATTGGCTCGCCAGTGAATTTCACGCTAACGGCGGTTCCATCAAACAAATTCATCGTTTGATTTTGATGTCCAAAACATACCAGCAATCTTCGACAATTAACCCGCAAGCACAAACCGTTGATGCGGCCTGTCAATTATTGTGGCGATTTCCTTCTCGAAGATTAGAATCCGAACCGATTCGAGATTCAATGCTGAACATCAGCGGCAACTTAAACCTGAAAATGAATGGGCCGGGCTTCAACTTCTTCAAAACACGTGGGGGCCTGAGCGGTTTCCCTCCCCAGGATAAATTCGGTCCCAATGAATTGCGGCGTATGATCTATGCCCACAAAATCCGTATGGAATCGGTCCCGGTCTTCGGAGCCTTTGATTGCCCAGATGCAGGACAGGCAATGCCCAAACGCAGCCAATCCACAACCGCAATCCAAGCACTGAATCTGTTCAACAGCCCCTTTGTCATTCAGCAAGCAGAGATATTTGCAAAACGTATCGAATCCGAAGTCGGGGAAAACCCAGATCACCAGATCAACCAGGCATTCCTGCTGGCCTACGGACGTTCCCCAACAAAACAAGAATTAAACGTGGTACTCCCCATCATAAAACAACATGGATTACAAACCTTATGCAGAGTCATATTTAACAGCAACGAATTTCTCTTTCTTCCCTGATGTTGAATTTTCATCTTTTTATCTCACTTATTTCGTGACCGTTTTCAAACAGGTTAGATTATGTCCTTATCAAATCGATCCAACAGTTCTCAGCGACCACTTTCTATTCAAGGAAACAACTTGCTTGACCGCAGAGGCTTCCTGGGAAACTCAGCCTCTGCACTGAGCGCAGTCGCTTTGGCATCGCTGTTAAACAAGGACAACTTGCTTAACGCCAAACCTCCGCAGATTAATCCCGCTGCACCAAATTCTCCGCGCAAACCACATTTTGCTCCCAAAGCAAAAAACGTGTTGGTCATATTCTGCGCAGGAGCATGCAGCCAACTCGAAACCTACGACTACAAGCCGGAACTGATAAAACACGACGGCATGCCTCTCAAAGATGGTCCAGCGGTCACGTTTCAAGGCCCATCTGGGAATTTAGCAAGACCTCAATACAAATTCCGACCGTATGGAGAAACCGGTAAAATGGTTTCTGATATGATTCCCCACCTTGGTGGAATTGTTGATGACATTTCTTTTGTGCATTCACTCACCAGTAAATCCAACACACACGGTCCCGCAGAAAACTATCTTTCCACCGGATTCATTCTCGACGGATTCCCCAGCATGGGAGCTTGGACAACATATGCACTCGGCACCGAAAACCAGGAATTGCCTGCATTTGTTGCCATCCAAGATCCACGCGGCGTCCCGCAAGCCAGC
>JAESQE010000160.1 GCA_016765335.1 Planctomycetaceae bacterium | reverse complement strand
AGAACCAATTTTCAGAGGTTATTTCAAGGTGGGAAATCACCAGATAACCGCTGCTTTCTACCTGTTTTTGTGAAATAATTCACCGTTCTGTGAAATACGATCTGTCAGAATATGAAAATCCGGCGTACAATGTTCGGAATTACGTATTTCAATGCGGTCATTAGTTGGAGAAAAATTATGTCGCAGGACGGTGGAATGAATCACGATGCTGATGGTTTCGAAGATGCCCCCAACATGGTCCCCGGAGAAGTTGAGGCAGCCAAGCCGTTCGATGCGAATGGAAATGGATTACCACGTAAAGCAGGCAAGGTGCTGCCTTTATTCGTGCTGACGGGTTTGCTGCTCGCCGGTGGCTGGGCTTTCGCGAATCAGGAACAATATAAAACTTTATTGGGGCTTGAGTCAGAATCTCAATGCAACAAACAGTTTGAAGGGGCAGATTCGCAAACTTGTAACGCAGAGTTAATGGCGTTGCAGGAAGGGGGATGCGAAGGAACTTGCCCACTAGCTGCTACAGAAAAGCTGGCTGCTGGAGAGGGCACTTGCTGTGACAAAGGACGCAAGAACGCAATGGTTGCAGCTCTGCTTGCCGGAGTTGAGGAAAAACCCGAAGGCACTGACGATACCGCAAAGGTTGAAGCAGACGGGAAAACAGAAGAGATTGCTCAACCCGAAAAAGAGCCACAAGAAAAAGTCTCTCCCACAGAGTAACTTTCGAGTAGCATTGTGCTAAGAAAAAAACATTGCAAGCCCGTCTCACTATTAAGACGGGCTTTTTTTTAACAACGCCGGTTGTTGTCTCGTTTTTCTTGCGGAGCAAACATGCCGCCGGGCACATTCATTGATTCAATAATCAAACGGAATCCGTAAGCCATCCCAGGCGAGTGAAACGTTTTCGGGCAAAGATTCGCTCGCTTTTTCATGTTCGATATCGTGTGCGATATGCGTCAGATAAGCTTGCCGGGGGCAAACCTTTTCAATCACTTCCAAAGCTTGAGCAATGTTGAAGTGAGTTGGGTGTTCTCGGTAACGCAGAGCATCGATGATGAGAACGTCAAGATTTTCCAGCAAAGGCCAGCTTGATGGTGGGATCTCACTGACATCGGTGCAATAGGCAACGTTTGCAAATCGGTATCCGAAAATTGGCAACTTGCCATGCATCAATCGGATGGGCTGTAAGGGTAACCCGAGCAGTTCCAGCGGGTTGGTTGTAATTGGTTTAAGTTCAAATCGTGGGATCGCTCCGCGTCTTTTATTATTTTCGGAGGGCACAAAGGCGTAAGAGAATGCTTGCTTGAGCTGCTCGGCAACATTTTCTTCGCAATACAGCGGGATGTCCTGATCGAGCAAGTGCCCAAACTGTCTGAGATCATCCAGGCCGTAAATGTGATCTGCATGACTATGTGTAAAGACAGCTGCGTGTACCAAATCGACGGTTTCGCGAATGAGTTGGATTCGCATTTCCGGAGTGGTATCGATGATGAAGTTACCTTGAGGGGCTTGCACGAGAATGCTGCTACGCGTCCGTTGATTTCGGGGATGCTCGGACAGGCACGTTGGGCACTTGCAACCAACAACCGGGACACCATGACTTGTGCCTGTCCCCAACACGATAATCTCGCCTGTTTCTTTCGACATCCAAATAACTCTCTGTTTGAGACTTCTTATGATTGAGGGATTTAATGATTTCAACTATCGCCGGTATAACGATTATTATGAATTTGCCAATAGATCACAGTGAATTGTACTGGCATCAAGCCCGAATGTTGAAGAATCCCACAACATCGCACTTTGTATCAAGTTCAATGGCAAGCCTCAAGAAGATCAATANTTATCGAACCACGCCCCTTGGTATTGGCAAAGCGTGACAGGATCGACGATGATAGGTGTTTCTCAATTTTCCGTATTCCTGAAATTATCGAAAAACCTTTCTGGCAGATCAACGACCGCTCATTGGTAGACGACTTAACAATCTTGGAGTACGATTTTTATGACTTCTTCTTCCAGCGTAGCCGGAATCAAACAGGTACATAAAATAAACCACGGAGACACAGAGGCCACAGAGAAAAATCAGACGATTCTTCATTGATCGCAAAGCAAGACGGTATGTCCATTGAGCCATACTGACTATCTTGCAGCTTCTTTTTTAACTCGGTGTTCTCTGTGTCTCCGTGGTGAAAATGATTTGTCAGCTTCTGCTTNTTCCTCGCCGGAATTTTGGCAGCAAGTGACGCAGCTGACATTTAACATTAGTTAGACTACTCGCAGACCGTAGGGTTGTTTCAATCAAATGAAAATTTGTTTCGTTCTCTTACATGCTTATCCGGTGGTTGAACCGAATGCCCCTGGGGTGTTTGGTGGCTCGGAAACCCGTGCAGTGACACTGGCGAACGGCTTGGCAAANCAGACCGAGCCGGGAGGCTCGGCGAATTACACTGAGCCGGGAGGCTCGGCGAATTACACCGAGCACGAAATCTGTTTCATTGTCCGCAACCCGGCTTTGAAACAGCCTCGGACGATCAATGGCGTGCAGTACATTCCGTGGCGTGACTTCTGGACAGAAATCCGTGCGCATGTTGCAGAGCATCTTGATATTTCGGTGCTCCCCAAAATTCGTATCNAACGCTGGAGTTGGAAACTACTTTGGGAAGTTCCGCTGTTGATTCTCTCCAACCCCTGGCGAAGAAAATACCGAGACCCGCGTCAACCAGTTCGCATTTTCGAACAGGTCAATGCAGATTTGTATTGCAGCTTTGGCATCAATGCCCACGCAGTTCGCACGGTCTACAATGCAAAACTCATGAATCGATCCAGCCTGATCTTTCTCGGATCAGACATGGATCTGGATGAGCGTTATCGACCGGGAAGCACCTACATCAGCCCTTACCATGACCACGCAGAACCCAGCTATTGGGTGCTGAAGAATGCCGAGCGGATTATTACTCAAACAGAAAAACAACAACTTCAACTGAAAGATCGCTTTGATCGCGAAAGTGATATTCTCGCCAATCCATTTGATCTGGAACACTGGCAAGAACAAATCAAGCACTCAAAATTTGACAACCCATGGGGAACAGAAAAATATGTGCTTTGGGTTGGGCGAGCAGAAGAAGTTCACAAGAAACCTTCTCGCTTTGTCGAATTAGCCAGACAATGCCCTGCACGTAAATTTCTTATGATTCTCAACGCTTCGGACCCAGATATTGAAAAAAAAATTAAGCAACAAGCACCACAAAACCTGAAAATTATAGATGCGGTTCCTTTCAATCAAATGCCTGGCCTGTTTTCTCATGCGAGAATCTTTGTGAATACGTCTGCTCAAGAAGGCTTCCCGAACGTCTTTCTGCAAGCCATCGCTTCGAAGGTGCTGATTGTTTCCTATGAAGTGGGCCAAGAGTTCATGGAAACATCACAGGCAGGAATTTGCGTGCAAAACGATGTGAATCTTGTGAGTCAAATCCTTCACGAAGACTCCCCGGGAAGTCGATCAAATCCTGATTCTGCTTTAGATTATTTGCGTGAACATTATTTGTGTTCGTCTGTGTGTCATCGATTAAATCAGCTTCTGGTGGATCAAGTAAGGAGTTGCTGAAAGATGAAAATATGTTTTGTTGTTTTCAATGCCTATCCGGTCGTTGAACCAAACGCTCCAGGATTTTTTGGCGGTTCGGAAACTCGCGCGGTGACACTCGCCCGTGGCTTAGCAAAGTCTACCGAGCACGAAATCTGTTTCATTGTTCAAAACCCTGAATTGAAACAACCTCGTCTAATCGATGCCGTGATGTATATTCCGTGGTGTGACTTCTGGGCAGAAACTCGCGAGCATGTTGCAGAACACTTAGATCTTTCAGTGCTTCCCGGAATACGCTTCAAACGCTGGAGTTGGAAACTGCTTTGGGAAATCCCGCTGCTAATTCTTTCCAATCCCTGGCGAAGAAAACATCGAGACCCGAGACGCAAATCGCAGATCTTTCAGCAAATCAATGCCGATCTCTACTGCGGATTCGGCATCAACCCGATTACGGTTCAAACTGTTTACAACGCGAAGATTTTGAATCAATCCAGTCTGCTCTTTTTAGGGCACGACATGGATTTAGACGAACGTCATCATCCCGAAAGCGATTATATCAGCCCAGCTGGAGAGCGTGCAGAGACTAGTTATTGGGTGCTTAAGAATGCGGATCGTATTATTGCTCAGACGGAATCTCAGCAACAACTGCTCAAGCAACGATTTGATCGAAAAAGCATGGTGCTACTCAATCCATTTGATCTGGAGCATTGGAAAAATCAAGCAAGCCGCGGCTCATTGATCAACCCCTGGGGTGACGAGAAATATGTGTTATGGATCGGGCGAGCCGATGCGTTTCACAAGCTCCCTGCTCGTTTTGTTGAGTTGGCTAAGAAATGCCCTTCTCTCAAGTTTTTAATGATTATGAACCCGAGTGATCCAGTCGTCGAACAACAAATCAAACAGAACCGCCCGGAGAATCTGAAGGTTATTGATACCGTACCACACTGCGAAATGCCTGGGGTCTTTCGAGATGCACTTGCTTTTGTCAACACGTCTACACAGGAAGGATTTCCCAATGTCTTTCTGCAAGCGATTGCCTCTGAAGTCCCAATTATTTCTTATGAAGTGGGTAAAGAATTCTTAGGAAATTCACGAGCAGGAGTTTGCGTTCAAGGGAATGTGAACGATGCCAGTCAATTGCTTATTGATCATTCATTGAAGGCACAAACAGATTCTCAGTTTGCATTTCAGTTCCTGACGGACAATTATCTCTGTGCGTCCATCTGCGCCCAATTGGACGAGCTGATTCTAGAACCTAAGCAGTCAGCCTAGCATTATCACAGAGCTGGTTTTGTGGCAACTGCCAACAAGTGAGGGCCTTGATACTGTTCTACCCATTGAACGAGTCTGCTCTTTTTTCCGGGAGCAATCGCGTCCATGATTTTGATGTAGCGATGAATTAACTGCATTTTGAGATAGTTGTACCGGCTCATTTTCCAGGAATTCGGATTCAGGCAATCCGCCAAGGTCATCAAATTCATACTCTGGCAATACTTAACCTCAAACCCGGCTTGCGTTAAGGATTCAGTCAATGATTCTTTCGAGAAAGATCGCACGTGTTGAACTGGGTGGAACTCTGTCCTGCAAAACGGGCAAAATGCAAAATGGTCTTTTAAGTGTTCTTCGTTCGGTGTCGTAAACAGCACCGAACCTCCTGGCTGGAGGCAATCGTAAAAACTCTTAATTGTAGATTCCAGATAATCACCCAGTAAATGTTCGATGACTTCAATACAAAAAATGAGATCGTACTGACCAGATTCTTTTTGGATCCAATCATAGAACAGCGAGGCCCGATTCCAGCCATCGCGATCCTGGAATTTCTTGTTCAATGCATTAACCGCTTCGTCAGTGTATTCGACCGCTTCAACAGTAATCGATGATTCATCGAGCAGTTTGTTCGATAAATGTCCACGAGCAGCACTGTAATCAAGCACCGAGCCTTGAAGCAGCTTGAATTCTTTTGCCAGCATAATCAAAGCGGGGCCGCACTGATGACTGAAATAAAAACTGTCCTCGCGAACATGCGTGTTTTCATATTTCCAAAACAGAGAAACCGTTTCGTCAGTCCACGGCTGTGTTTGGTGTGCGATTTGATTTTCAGAGTCCTCGGCTGTGGACTTGTTCTCAGAATTATTATTTGGCATGAAACATAACTTCAATGATTCAGTGAACCTCTAAAAATTGGTTCTCCCCCTTACGAAGGGGGAGTTAGAGGGGGTTTTTAAACTACTTCTTATAACCAAATTGCTTTCAAGAAGCTCTGGAGTGAGAAAATAAATCCGAGTGTTAATCAACCGAAAAAGTAAATTCTGTTGGCCACCAGAGTTTTGAATTCTCGTGACCAGGGACCGCTGTCGTTTCCCAGATGTTTCTTTCGACAACTTCGAAGGCCAACGCATGATGAAAAATGTCTGTCTCTTCGTGCCCTGTCCCAAACCAGAAGCTGAAGGAGTAATCTCCGGGCATCAAAGGAACCATGCCCAGCGAGCACCGGACAGTACCGGTCTGAGTCGGCTTTGAAAAATGCTCGGTCGATAAATAACGAGTGCTCGATGCAATCACGCATTCTCCATTTTGCGAATTGATTTCGAAGCCGATGTGTAATTGCTGAACCGGTGTTTTTGCTTTGAATTTCACTTCTAAATTTATCTGATCACCCGAAAAATAACGATTGGTTGCATGCCCTTGGTTAAGCAAACTGACTTGAATAGATTCCAAAGGGTATTTGCACGGTTCTAATTTGACAACCGGAACTTTGGCGCAAGAGTCGTGCAAGCCGAGGTATTTGTTAATTGCGTCTTCCACATTTCCGGAACTGGCAATGCGACCTTTATCGAGCACCAAGGCTCGCTGGCACAACGTTTTGATCGCAGCCATGTTGTGACTGACAAACAACACGGTGCGCCCTTGATTCGCGACATCACTCATTTTTCCCAGACATTGTTTTTGGAAAGCAGCATCACCAACGGCGAGTACTTCGTCGATGATTAGAATTTCCGGTTCCAGATGAGCTGCCACAGAAAAGGCGAGCCGAGCGTACATGCCGGAGGAATATCGTTTGACGGGTGTATCAATAAAGTCTCCCAGTTCTGCAAAGGCAACGATTTCGTCGAACTTGCGGGCAATGTCTGCGCGTTGCATGCCAAGAATCGAACCATTAAGAAAGACGTTTTCACGACCAGTGAGTTCTGGATGAAATCCGGTCCCAACTTCCAGCAAACTCCCCACGCGGCCTCGTGTTCCGATACGGCCCGAAGTGGGTCGTGTGATACGAGAAAGAATTTTTAACAGCGTACTTTTACCTGCACCATTTCGTCCGATGATTCCCAGAACTTCACCTGGCTGCACCTCGAAGCTGACATCTTTTAATGCCCAGAATTCCTGCGAAGAATTCTCGTTATCGGAATTGCTTTTAGTTCCCATCCATCCCGAAAATGCAGATTGCAACGATTCCGACAAGCGTGAATAACCAGCATCCTGCCCCAGGTGGAACCGTTTGGAAACATTTTCAACGCTAATCGCAAGTTCAGACATGATAATTGAAAACGGTTTGAATCGGTTGGATGAAACAATGAGGGTCTTGTGCTACGAAAGATAGGATCGATTCAGAATAATGAACGACTCAATGCTTGGGAAGTCCTGATTTCAATTGTGCCCGATTTTCCCGACGAAACATAGTAGGCCGTAGGCTGGGTCGAGACCCAGCTGGATTAACATTGGATGCAANGCCATAAAAAATCCTCTCACAAACCCTCGCTTGACAAGCTGGGAAACCAAACGTCGATCCTCGGGTGCCTGCGGCACTCACACGACCCTGAACGGGATCGTATGAGCTACCCGGTAAATTTCACTTTGATGTCGTGCCGGCTTGCTCTGTATTTTTTTCTTTGCGTCTTTGCGTGAGTCTTTTTTTCACTTTTCTTTTGGTCGCTGCGATTGTTTTTCGATGCGGCGAACGATTCGTTTGGCGAGGCTTTTGAGGGATTGCTGATATTCTTTTAAGCCGGCTCCCGAATTGACTCGTGGGATCAGGATGAAATCGAAACCGACTGGTAATTGATGTCGGATCAGGCGAAAGGCTTCTCGGAGCAAGCGTTTTCTGCGATTTCTGCACACGGCGTTGCCATGCTTTTTGGACACACTCAATCCGCAGCGAGTGACATCCAATGCATTTCGATTGGCGAAAACCAACACGTGTTGATCACTGGCCCGCTGTTTCTGGCCGTAAGTTTGCTCGAAGTCCGCAGACTTTTTCAGTCTGCAATTTGAGGGAAAGCTGAGGTCCATGTGTTGCTGTGTCATTCAGGATCTGCTTCCGATGAATCGATGGGAGCTTCGGGAGGCTTGTTGGCATTCGGTTTGAGGTACCACAACGGATCACGCAAAGGTGCACAGGTTGAATTCATACGAGCAAGTCTGCGAGCACGAGCACCAAACAGAAGAATCACCAGGAAGAGCATTCCCCCTAGAAACGCAATCCCAAGCAATAACAGCCAAACCACAGGCAACATCTTTTTACGATATTTCTGTTGCTCGGTTTTGGGTTCCAGTTTCGGTTTTTGAATGACTGGATGTTCAACAGCATTAGAATCTTTTCCGAATGCAATAGGTTGGAGTCCTGATTTCTCTTCACTGTTTTCTGATTGAACTTCCGCAGATGTCTCCTGAAAAGATGCTTGCGAAGAATGTGGCATCAGCCAGCTACCAAGTAAGATCAACAGAATCGCGTATCTCAGTAGCCATTTACCTGAAGCAAACCGGCGGCTAGCGTCTTGCCGCTTATGTTGAAAACACAAGCTGTTTGCAGGCGCCGGTATTGTGGATATCATGTTGATAGATAACACCTGAATATTTTATTCCAAAGAAAGACCTGGAGCGTGACTTACCAACGCCTTCATTTCTCGAACGGCTTGCTCGATCCCGATAAACATCGAACGCGAAATAATACTGTGACCAATATTTAACTCGCTGACTCCTGGGATTTCTGAAATCGGTTCGACGTTTCGGTAAGTTAAACCGTGTCCCATGTGAAGTAGCAAGTCGCGAGCCAGCGTTTCGTCGCCCGCAACCAGCAATCGTTCCAGTTCCAGTGAAATTGTTTCGATATCTTTCGCTTCCGCATAACAACCAGTATGCAGTTCAACGCCATGAACATTCAAGGCGTCAGCGGCTTCAATTTGATGTTTGTCGGGATCAATAAACAGACTCACTTCAATTCCTGCATCAAGTAAACGATCAACACAGCTTCGAACGCGATCCCGGTTGCTGATTAAATCGAGTCCTCCTTCGGTGGTCAGTTCTTCCCGTGTTTCAGGAACCAGAGTGCATTGTTCGGGACGAATCTCCAAAGCAAAATCGACGATCTCATCTGCGATCGACATTTCCAGATTCAACTTCACTTGCACGGTCTCTTTTAATAGACGGACATCCCGATCCTGAATGTGCCTGCGATCTTCGCGAAGATGGACTGTAATTCCGTCAGCTCCACCCAACTCAGCCAACGCAGCTGCCCAGACAGGATCGGGTTCGACTGTTCTTCGAGCTTGGCGAACAGTTGCGATATGATCAATATTAACGCCCAGTTTTGGCATGATTTCCCTTAACTTATAAAGAACTGTTTATTTTGATTATTTTGAGGATTCCACTGAATAATCTATCGCATGAAATCTATGTCTTTCTCCAGCAGTTAAGACACATAATAGCTGCTTGGGGTTCAAATGGAATTAATCTTCTTCTGGTTGAGGAGGAATGCTTTTTCCATGGGGATCGGAGACCGGCGAACCGAGCTGTTTTTCGATACTGGATCGAGATTCCTGATCAAGATAATGCTCCATCAAATGGGCAGCCTCATGTAAGTGATCTTCGGGTAACTTGAATTCTGACTCAAGAAAAGACTCCCATAACCGGTGTCCACGAATAATCTGCTGCGCC
>JAESQE010000159.1 GCA_016765335.1 Planctomycetaceae bacterium | reverse complement strand
TCTTTTGGCGGCCAGCGCACAGCTAATGTTTGTGGAAGACACGCGAGACCTAAAGTCCTTGGCTGAGTTGCTTGCAGGTAAAGGCCTTACCCGTGTGTTGGTCGAAGGTGGCGGTATGTTCTGCCATGAGGATTTAATTTACTAATCGATCCATCTAAAACGTAGGAATCATTTTCCGTGCCAATAATTTGCGCACCAGGAGGTCCGCCTGTAAATGCCCCAATAGGAGTTTCATTCAACCCGAATGTATTGTTCACACTTATCGTAGGATCAAACCGTCCTCGTGCATTATCGATGGCTGTATTTGCAATCGCAGGATCGTAAACAGTCCGTCCCGAAGAGGTAGCTGTTACCCCAGCCAAAACTCGAATCACATCCGCGTTGTCCAACGAAATACGGATGGCTTCATCAAGTGATAATCGAAGTTCTTCCTCGTCACTGGTAAGATGCGATACGGTTCGGGGCTTAGAAAACGTGGGCAAGGTAGCTCGGGGCAGCGATTCAGGGTTGCGGTAGACCAGTTTTTTTTGTTCCGGTGCAACGACTGATCGCGCATCACGACCGATCTGGCAGCCTGCCAGTAACAGCGTTCCAAACATTACAATCGCAGCAATCCTGCTAACCAGAAGAGTCGTCATGATCTTAATTATCGATCAAACGGTCCTTCTGCTGGACCCAAATCACTTAATCTCGGAGGACTCTTGTTCGGATTCGTCCAACTCTAACGATTGTAACGACTGCATCGCAAAATCGAAGTCGTGAGAATCAGCTGCAATCAGCCCATCGTGCATCACGACAACGCGATCTGCATGACGCCCGACGTTTTGGTCATGTGTAACGATTATAACGGTTAGGTTCTTTTGGGTGTTTAATTCGCGAAACAGATGAATGACATCTCGACTGGTTTTTGAATCCAGGTTTCCGGTTGGTTCATCCCCCATCAAAATCGAAGGGTTGTTTACCAGCGCCCGGGCAATGGCCACTCGCTGTTGTTGCCCACCCGAAAGTTGACTGGGATGATGATGCAGGCGGTCTGCTAAGCCAACAGATTCGAGAGCCTCGCTGGCTCGAGTTCGACGGTCTTTGGCAGAAACTCCCTTTTTGTAGAGCAAGGGGAGTTCCACATTTTCAACCGCAGATGTCCTGGAAAGAAGATTGAAGTTTTGAAACACGAAGCCAAGGTGTTCGTTGCGAATTTTTGCTCGTTGGTCCTTGGTCTTAGTGAGGACATCTTCGCCATCAAGGAAATAGCTTCCCGATGTCGGACGGTCCAAGCAGCCCAGCGTGTTCATGAGTGTCGATTTTCCAGACCCGGAAGGGCCAATCAATGCGACATACTCGCCTCGTTCAATTGTCAAAGTCGCGCTCTGCAAAGCAACAACCTGCACTTCTCCAAGATCATAAACTTTGCGAATATCTTTCAGGACAATTAGAGACATGTTTTTCGATTTACTTTCCAGGTGACGATTATTGCAACTGTGTTTCTACGTTGCCCAGAACTTTGGATTTGTCTGTGCTACCCCGCTGTTTTCAAATACCTACCATTCAAATTCGTTATCAGTTTCAGATTTCTTTTGAGATTGTTCATCACCAAACATTTTTCTGGCTTCTTTCGCAATCGCAATAAACGCTAAGAAGTCGTACAAGGCATGGGCAATAATGGGCACAAGCAAATTCCGTTGCCCGGTTGCATCAAATAACCAACCCAGAAATCCGCCTGCTAATGTGGCAAAAAATGTGTAAGCCCAAGTGACAGAATGCACCAATCCAAAAACAAAACTACTGACCCCAAAACCTAACCAATAGCCCCCCCACGATTCAATCCAAGTCATCAGGAAACCACGAAACAGCACCTCTTCGCCAATTCCGGCTAAGATAGAAAGCAACGCCAGTTCAATCAGGCTGCACTGACTTAAAGGCCTGCCAATGACTTCCAGAACTGTCTCTTGAATGGATTTCAGTGGATCAAACGGCAAATGCTCCAACCCTGTGATGAGCAAATACAAAGCGAGTCCAGCCAAGATCCCCCACATCGTTGCGGGCAGTGTCCATTGAATTTGTTCGACTGAACTGACAGAAAAGGCCCAGCCCAGGGCAACCCCAAGAACCAGCAATGAAAATTCAAACAGACCTGCAGTATGCAGAAAGTCTTCACGATTTTGAAAAGACAAATCAATTCACCCTTCACGACACGATTCCAAATAAACAGATGGTAATAACAATACTATATTGTATCGGATTCTAATTCTGAAGAAAACCCGCCTCATTTCAATCTTTTGCCCCTGTTTTGCAAAGTAGATTAAATCAATCAAGAAAGCCGAATTACAATGCGATTTCCAACAATACACTACCATCAACGGTCGATAGAAATTATGATAGTCACACACGAACACTTATTTGTTCTGATGATCTCTTTGAGATTTTCCTGCAAATTCAGGATGTGACATTTTTCGGTTGACGTAAAAAAAATATGAATCATTTATTTTCAAATCGGTCTGCAACAATCTTTCGAAGTGTAATTTTCGTTCTTGCATCCGTACTAGTGCCGACCTGTTCTGTCCAAGCTGAGCAAGCAGAAATCGAATTCTTTGAAAAGAAAATTCGCCCTGTGTTAGTCAAGCATTGCTACAAATGCCATTCATCAGATTCGGCTTCGGTCAAGGGCAAACTGCTACTCGACTCCCGTCAGGGATTGCTGACCGGTGGCGAATCCGGCCCTGCAATTGCCCCCGGCAAGCCCGGCGAAAGTCTGCTCATCGAATCACTGAAGTTCGACAGTTACGAAATGCCTCCTTCGGGAAAACTGCCCGATCATATCATTCAAGACTTTGAGCAATGGATTCAACGTGGCGCAATCGATCCTCGTAAATCTGTCGCACCGGTCGCGCAATCAAACGGAATCGACTGGGAAGCCGCCCGTCAATTTTGGGCTTTTCAGCCCTTACCCAAAAATCAGCTCCATGCCGCCGGAGATTCCAGGCAGGCAAGTACTGTAAAACAACTCGCAACTTATATTGATCAACAATTAAATTTGCCACTCAGCAAATCTGGAATCACAGCTAATCCTCCCGCCATCGCGTCGCAAAGAATTCGCAGGCTCTATTACGATTTAACCGGCTTGCCGCCTTCTCCCGCAGATGTATTAGAATTTACCAATAACCCCAGCGATGAGCACTGGGCCAAAATTGTAGAGAAGCTGCTTGCTTCGCCACGTTTTGGTCAGCAATGGGGACGTCATTGGCTCGATGTGGTTCGCTATGCCGATTCCAATGGCGGTGATTTCAATGCGACGTATCATAACGCATGGCGATACCGCGACTACGTGATTGATTCTTTCAATAACGATAAGCCGATCGATGAATTCTTTCGGGAGCAAATTGCAGGGGATCTTCTGCCTGCTCGGGATGATGCTGACCGAACAGAAAATCTGGTTGCAACTGGCTTCCTGATGATTGGGCCTAAAATGCTCAGCGAGCGAGACAAGCTGAAGCTGCGCTATGATGTTGTCGACGAACAGATCGATACACTGGGCAAAGTTTTCCTCGGGATTTCACTCGGCTGTGCCCGTTGCCACGATCACAAGTTTGATCCCGTGCCCACTGAAGATTATTACGCACTGGCAGGAATCTTTCATGGGACTCAAGTTCTTGATGGCGAGATGCAGCAATACGTTTCTGACTGGAAACGCAGAGAACTCCCAACCACTCAGGCTCATCGGGATTCGATCAAGAAGTATAAGGAACAGGTAGCGAAATTAGATGCGGGAATTAAAAAGTCTCAAGCAGACGTGAAACAGGAACAGAAGAATCTGGATTTGATTGCAGAAAATTTGCCTTCCATCACTATTGATAACAAACAGGCTGAGTTGATTGGCAAGTGGACCTCTTCAACATACTCTCCAGGATTTGTCGGAACAGATTACATTCACGATGCGAAGCTGAATAAAGGGAAAAACAAGGCAATCTTCAAAGCTGTTTTGCCTGAAGCAGGTCGGTATCAGGTTCTGTTTGCTTATATGGGAAGTGCTGGCAGGGATACCAAAGTTCCTGTTTCTGTGATTCATGGCGAATCAGTCACAAAGCTGACAATCGACCAGACCAAGAAACCGAATATACGTGGCAACTATATTTTATTGGGTGAATTCGATTTCCCGAAAAAAGCTGAAGTGCAAGTAGTTGTCTCCAATGAAGGGACGACCGATTATGTGATTGCTGATGCAGTACAGTTTGTTCGACTGGATGCTTCTGTTGATATGAAAGCTATGATGAAGCAACTTGCTGAAGTCAAGCAAAAGAAAACCGGTCATGAAACTAACGTCCAGAAACTGATTAAGCAAATTGCAGAACTGAAAAAGAACGCACCTGCTCCCCTTCCCCAAGCCATCGGAGTTCAGGACTTTGAAGAGTGTGTGGATTGCGAGATTCACATTCGAGGTGAATATACAAATTTAGGCAAAGTGGTTCCTCGCGGAGTATTGAAAATCATCAGTGGAGAAAAGTCGGCACTGAAAAATCCTCAAGGAAGCGGTCGCCTGGAACTTGCAAATTGGTTGACAGGCCAGGCGTATCCGATTGTCTCTCGCGTTTTTGTCAATCGGATTTGGATGCATCTGTTCGGAGAGGGAATTGTTCGATCTGTTGACAACTTTGGAACCCTGGGCATTGCCCCTTCTCACCCTCAGCTTCTTAACCAGTTGAGTGTGCAGTTTATCGAAAACGGCTGGTCGCAGAAACAGATTGTCCACGCGATTGTGCTCACCCAGGCTTACCAGCGATCTTCAATACATCAACCAGCTGCGTTCAAGAAAGACCCTACAAATTCTCTTTTATGGGCAGCCAACAGGCAGCCACTTACTGCCGAGCAACTACGTGATACATTCCTTGTTTACCAGCAGAGCATCGACGAAACTCCTGGCGGCTCGACGGTAACACATCTAGGGAAACTTGCAGTTGATAACAACAAGCAATCAAACGCAGCCCGATCAACTGATCATGTCTTTCGCCGCAGTGTGTATCAACCGGTCTTGCGAAATCAGCTGGAAGAAATTCCAAGTCTGTTTGATTTTGCCAACCCCGAAATGGTTGTTGGCAAGCGACCAACAACCAACGTCCCTGCCCAGTCGCTATATTTACTGAACAATAAAGAGATCCGAAAAACAGCTGAAGCGATTGTTGACCAAATGTTTGCAGAACATGGAGCCGGATCTTATTCCGGGTTGAACAACCTGTACCTGACTCTGTTTGCCAGAGAATCCAATCAAGCTGATCTTCATATCATTCAGGCCTTTATAGACCAAAGGCTCAATGATCGCGTTGAGCCTCAAATTGTACGAGCAGTCTGGGCCGATGCTGTTCAGGCTTTGATGATGTCCACCGAATTCCGTTACATCGACTAATAGATGAAAAGTTTCATCATGCAATATTTAGAATCTTATTTTCAGCAACCGACTTCTCGTCGAGAGTTGCTTTGCCAGACAACTTGTGGTTTTGGTGGATTGGCATTGGCCGATCTCATGCATCAAAACGCCCAGGCTCAGTCTCCAGAAAGCAGTAATCTGCATCATATCGCCAAGGCAAAGCGAGTCATTTTCCTGTACATGCATGGCGGGCCAAGCCAGGTTGACACCTTCGATTACAAACCTCGTCTTCAAAAGGATGATGGAAAGACATTGCCTTTCGAAGCTGCGAAAAACATCAGTGCAAAACCGATCCTGATGAAATCGCCCTGGAAGTTTGATCGGCATGGCGAAGGTGGTTTATGGGTTTCGGAATTGTTCCCGAATATAGCGCAGTGTGCAGACGATTTGTGCGTCATTAAATCGATGCATTCCAAAGGACAATCGCACGGTCAAGCAGTTTCGATGTTACACACGGGATCTGACAGCACGGTTCGTCCTTCTGTCGGTGCTTGGATTTCGTACGGACTGGGTAGCGAAAATAAAAACCTGCCTTCTTTCATGGCAATCAGTCCGCCCACTGCACACGGCGGCCCTCGTAATTATGGATCAGCTTTTCTTCCTGCAAAGCATCAGGCGACAATTCTTGGCAGTGCTGGCAAACTTGGTGATGGCCGCATCAGAAATATCGGGAATGATACGCTGAGTTCTTCGGAGCAGAGACAACAACTCGATCTGGTTCAACAGTTGAATCGAAATCATCTCAAGCGAGTTGGATCAGGCCCAGAAATTGAAGGAGCAATCGAAGCTTTTGAATTGGCCTACCGTATGCAAACCATGGCTCCTGAAGTGCTTGATATTACAGGAGAAACTGACAACACTCGCGAGTTGTACGGCATTGGAGAATCCGAAACCGACAACTTTGGCAAACAATGCCTGATGGCACGCAGGCTTGCAGAAGCTGGAGTGAGGTACATTCAAGTATCGACAGGAAATGTTTGGGATCAACACGGCAACCTGAAATCAGGTCATGAGAAGAATGCCAAAATGGTCGATCGTCCGATTGCTGGCCTGCTTAAAGATCTGAAACAGCGGGGGCTTCTGGACGATACACTGGTCGTTTGGAGCGGAGAATTTGGTCGCACTCCAATTTCTCAAGGCACCAACGGACGGGACCACAACCCTCAAGGATTCACTGCCTGGCTTGCAGGAGCAGGCACCAAAGGCGGATTCTCCTATGGTGAAACCGACGATTACGGCTACTATTCGGTGAGAGATCGGGTACACATGCATGATTTGCATGCCACGATTTTGCATTTAATGGGCATCGACCACGAACGTCTCACCTACCGATACGCAGGTCGAGATNTTCGCCTGACNGATGTCGCAGGCAACGTCGTTCACGATCTGTTTGCGTAATATTCGAGACTCTATTTCTATTTAGGAAACCTCTATTAATTCATAAGACATTGCGAGCGGAGGGTAGACATTCTTGTCTGCCTTGAATTAAGGCAGACTCAAACGAAACAGACAGGAATGTCTGTGCCCCGTTTGAATTAATAGAGGTTCTCTATCATTTATCACAAAGCCTCAAAAACACAACACATTTAGCGATCTAGCCAGAAACACAAATGCAAACAGAAAATCCACTCGAAGTCGATCTACAGACCGTTAAGCAAAAGCTGGATCAGAATGAAGACTTTGTTCTTCTGGATTGCAGAGAACAGGATGAATTCGATCTTGTTCACATTCATCAGGCTCAATTGTTGCCCATGAGCCTGATCGAGCAAAAAGTCAGCGAGTTGGATGGTCAGCAAGACAAGGAAATAATTGTTTACTGCCATCATGGTTCCAGAAGCCTGATGGTCACAAAATGGTTGCTGGGCAACGGTTTTAATCAGGTCAAAAGCATGGCAGGCGGAATTGACCTTTGGGCTGAACAAATTGATTCAGAAATGACTCGCTATTGACTCGATAAGTTGAATCAAAGACAACACGTAGACAATTAACGAGATCGTACAGCAGGTCAACACGGTTTCTTCTTCACAAAAATCAAGGACGATTCAACGTGTGCGGAATTTTGGGTGTCATCGCGGGTAAGGGGCAGAGTCTGACGTTATCGGATGACGACCTCATTGCGATGCGCGAAACGATGTTTGCCAGAGGCCCAGATGGAGCAGGGTTTGTTCGTATTCAAAACCGTGCAGCGCTGGCACATCGCAGATTAGCCATTCGAGATCTGACAGAAGGCAAGCAGCCCTGGACTTCGACCGATTCACGGTTTTCGCTTGTTTACAACGGCGAGCTTTACAACACCGACGAACTGAACCAGAAAACGGCAAGTCATTTCTCGGAATCGCTCAAAGGGCACTGCGACACCGAACTGTTAATGCGAGCTTTCCAGGTTTGGGGGACCAGCACCCCAGAACATTTACGGGGCATGTTTGCCTGCGGTCTTTACGACACAAAAGAAAATCGACTGACTCTCATTCGAGATCGATTCGGCATCAAGCCTCTTTATTATGCCTGGGTGGGGAATGAATTCGTCTTTGCCAGCAGCCCGGCTGCCATCTTAAAACACCCTCATTTTGTGCCCAAGCCTCACTGGCCGGCGATCAGTCATTATCTGCAAACATTACGAACGACATTTTGCGATAAAACTCTTATTGAAGGAATTCATCAACTGCCTCCCGGGTGCCTGCTGCAACTGGACGATGCAGGACTCATCATCCAGCGATACTGGAACTATCCAACGCAAAGTTCTCCTTTGTCATATTCCGAGACAGTTGAATTGTTTGAGCAGTCTTTTGAACAAGCCGTTCAGGTTCGCATGGTCAGCGATGTCCCGGTAGGCATGATGCTTTCTGGAGGTGTCGATTCCTCGCTGCTGGGTGAGTATGTCAAACAACACTTGGGAAGCAATTTTGTTGCTCAATGCGGAGTTGGCTCCGGTGTACAGGAAACCGAAGATAAAATACATGCCGAGCTAGCTGCTCAGCACCTGGGCTGCAAATTTCGCACGGTCGAAGTCGAACAGATGGAGTATCGGGAAAGCTGGATCGATCTCATCCAGGAAAACGCCTTGCCGCTCGCGACCCCTTCTGATGTCATTATTTATCATCTTGCCAGCTCACTGAAAAAACACGTGGGGGTTGTGCTGGGTGGCGAGGGAGCTGATGAATTACTTTGCGGGTACTCAGCTTTACATGGAGTTGGCAGAGATTACGACTTGCTTCAACGCATCAGACGTAGCCCTGAAAACTTCACCTCTGAGCAAAAAGAACAATTTGCAGATAGTTATTTGAAATCGTATCAGGCCAGTTCTTTCACTTCGCTGGCAACGCAATATTTTTCGTTGGCGAGTCTGATTCCGTTTCCCGGAGTTTCGATGTTATTGAAATCTGGTTTGAATTTTGAAGATGAAATCCTAGCTTACTACGAACACTTGTTAAAGCAAGGTTCCCAGGATGTTGATGAAAGTTCGAAAGGATTGGCAGGCGTTACCCACTTGCTGCATCGCATCAATTTGGAAACGTTGCTTTCCCGCTTAGATCGCTCAACGATGGCAGCCTCTCTCGAAGCCCGAGTGCCTTACACCGATCATCGGTTCATCGAGAACATCTGGAAAACACCTCTGGAGCATCGGTTTCGAGTCGATCCCAACAGTACAAATCCATTTCGATCATCCAGCGAACTGGAACAACAAGAAGAACTTCAAACCAAACGCCTCCTGCGAGACGTTGCCTCCCGGACGTTGCCACCAGAACTTGCGCACCGTAAGAAAGCCAGCTTCCCGACTTCGGTCCCTCAATGGTTGCAAGCCGACTGGAAAGGCTGGACCGCAACGCAATTGCAGCAAAGTCCTTTTCTGCAAGAATATTTTCAACAGCAACCAATCCAGGAACTGGCTCTCAACCCCGAAGCAGCAGGCATGTGGACCTGGCCTCTCTTAAATTTAGCCATCTGGGGCGATCACGTATTCTCCTGATCAAGCAGCAATCTATTGCCAAGCAAGCCGACGTAGTCCACATTCCGATTGGTAATTAATTCATAATGAAAACAATCCCGAAGCAACAGTGTAGGTCAGGCTGTGCCTGACGTTGGATGCAAGGTTAATGTCTGAACGTTTTGTTGTGGTACAATCCGTCAACAAATCGGAAAATCTGATCAACAATTTACGATCACTCATTTCGTCAGGCACAGCCTGACCTACGGTACTCATCAGCTAAAATTATAATTTTAATTGATGAGTAATTATGTGCATTGCCCGGTAGCGACTGTCTTGGAGATCAAGTGTTAATTGTGTTTTCGTTCCATTTTTTTCCTTCTTTGATCATGACGTTAACAATCGATAACAGTTTTCGCATCG
>JAESQE010000158.1 GCA_016765335.1 Planctomycetaceae bacterium | reverse complement strand
GAGTTCTCCAGAGATCGGATTTCCTCAGGAACAACAAGCCTCCCAGTCGCAAACAGTGAATGAGTCACGTGAGAAGGAAGTCGTCCTTGGATTAGCAAACATCGAAGATATCGTAGTCAGTGACGTGATTGTAGATACCTCCCAGGCTCGCGTGACAATTCAAAACTTACCTGATGAGCCAGGCTTTGCAGCGACTCTGTTCGAAGCCGTTGCACAAGGCGGAATCATGGTCGATATGATTGTTCAGAATGTCAGCCAGCAGGGAGTGACGAACATTTCGTTTACAATCCCCAAAACTGATTTGGAGCAATCCTTGTTGTTGATTCGATCGATTGTGGAACCTTGGTCGCAAGTTTCCATTTCCCATGATTCGAACATTGCAAAAATTTCGGTTGCAGGAATTGGCCTTCGCAGTCACACCGGGGTGGGTGAAAGAATGTTTGCAGCTTTAGCCGGATCTCAAATCAATATTCAGATGGTCGGAACCAGCGAAATGAGAATGACAGCTGTGATCCAAGAATCCCAAGCGGAATCTGCTAGAGAAGTGCTTAGTAAGACCTTCCTGTAATATGATGAATCCACCAAAAAAAGAAGCCCAGTTCAATTAT
The DNA here is from genome assembly GCA_016765335.1 of Planctomycetaceae bacterium. Lineage (GTDB taxonomy): Bacteria > Planctomycetota > Planctomycetia > Planctomycetales > Planctomycetaceae > Rubinisphaera. The sequence continues at coordinate 11,984 of JAESQE010000158.1, read as the reverse complement.
GCAAATTGAACTGGGCTTCTTATATGGTATTTATTTAACGAACTTTAGTCCTGCGATACTTTTTGATCTTCAGGAGTATAGGTCGTGGTTGGTTCTGCAATTTTTCGGTATCCCATATCTTTGAGAACTTCGAGCACTTCGCTCCAAGTGGGAAACTGGCGTCCGCTACGACGTTTGTAGTCATCCATTGACCTCATGAATTCGATTTCATCTCCAGAGTAATCGCGTTCGCAAGTTGTGGGATCAATTTGTCTGCGACGTTCCACCTTTCGGCGTTCGGTTGGAGCTTCCTCAATATCTTCAGAGACAGCTTGATCGACATTATTTTCTGATTGAACAGAATCACCTTCATCGAATCTTCTTTTGGTCGTTGCTCTTCGAGCTTGTGCTCGACGGTCAACTTTCAACTCCATTTCAATATCCAATTCTTTCAGCATCTTCCACCTCTTTGTGGCCAGAATAATAAAACACTCCTGTTGTTGGGACACAATCCAAGATCATAATTCCCAACAATGTTACAGTTTAACTATGCCACACAATTGCAGTCTCGGCAGAAAAAGAAGGGAGTATCGATGAGGGGATATAGAAGACTGTGTGAGCCATTGCCGGTTAGTACGATTGCAAGGCCAACCATGCACAGAATACTCTCATATTTACCCCGAAAGACGACAGTGGATTTCTATGAATTCAAAAGACATTGCAAACGGAGGGTAGACATGCTTGAACAAAACAGACAGGAATGTCTGTTCCCCCTTGGAGTTCATAGGCTAAAACCCCCTCTAACTCCCCCTTCGTAAGGGGGAGAACCAAATATTAGAAGAATTCGCTATCTTCAAATCACTCACTCAATGCGTACTTGCGGGAGCACGTTTAGATAAGAGAGACAGATCAGAACTCCCCTGCTCAGCTTTCTTTACCAGCTGAGCCATCTCCCAGGCTGAGACGTAGTGGTATCGAATATTCGGGTTTTGCTGAGAATACTCGGCAAGCTGCTGATGGAACTGCTGCATTTCGTCGCCAAGAAGCATATCGATATTTCCGTGCTTACAGCCATGCGTGTGAAGCTTGATAAACTTCCAGTTAGGTTTGCCTTTCACATGCACATTCGCCTTGATCCAAAGCTTCAGACGTTCAAGCGTTGGAGGGTGCGTATCGTGTAAATCTCCATTTTCGATTCTAGGAAAGATTCCCCATTTAGGAGACTTCCAGTTGGGTAGTAAAGGCCCTTGGATCATCAACAGGCTCTCTGGATCAGGAGTTTCGCCAACGGCTGCTCGTTTGCCTGTATCATGACTTTTCGACTGTCCGGGACGATCCGAAGCATAATAGATGCTATTGATTGTGGTTGTTTGTGTTGGAGAAGGAGCAGAAGGCATCGTGAGATCTGCGTAACAACCAGTCTTCTTGAGAATGGTGATTTCGTCATTCACGCCACAACACAATCCCTCGGGATGAGAATTGCACAAGGCCCAATTCCCATGAATGAAGCCGTATACAGTTTCTCCCGTTTCCGGATCTCGACGAAGCAGTTCATGTTTGTGATAAAGTGTTTCTCGAAATTCGCTCAACTTGTCACTGAGCTTCGCTGAAGTATCATTTTTATGATGTAAATGCACATCGACATCACCAAAACCAGCATCGCAAAGTTGTTTGAGTAAATCGAGATACTCCGGCTCATATTCGTCTTGAGGGAAAAAGAACGTATGCTGAGGTGGTCGCCCATCTGCATCTTGGAACTGCCCAAACAATTTTGGGTATTCATCAACCCAGCGTTGAACCAACGGAATCCCTACTTCTTTAGGAGCATCATCGCGTTGCGGTTCGTAGTGATCGCAGATCGCGATGAAAAGATCGATTGGTTCATCGGGATTATCGGCTTCTTTATTTTCAGCAGGAAAATAATACTGCCCCAGCCACAAATCCATGTGCCTATGCCTGATTGCCTGCCAGTAACCCAGCAGCAAAAGCAGCAGTAAGCCCAGAATTATTATTAGTAGATATTCCATATCTCACGCCATGTCCGCAACGCAGACCATTTTCTAGTTAGTTGATAGAGGTATCCGCAGGAGATTGATTCAATTTGTGATCTTCGCCTTGAATAGAATTCATCGGCGAAGAATCTGTTGTTTCATTTAGCATTTGAGCGAGCTGTTTGGCTCGACCTCGTCTTTGGTGAATCTCAGGCGACCATAACCCTACGTCCTGCTTAACACTCAGGCGATGTTTCTCCATCTGCATAGCCAATTCACGGGCAATGCCTTCCGTTGAAGCCGGGTCACAAGGATGAGCATAGGGACAATCGGATGTCAATTGCCACATGTCTCCCGGTGGAGATATCAATAAAAATGGTTTTTCAGCAGCAATGTATTCAAAGATTTTCCCGTTAACGATTCGTTCTGCACCGGGAAGATTTGAATTCAATAACGCCAGGCAATCAGAAGTCTGGATCAATTGCACCGCTTCATCGTGACCGATAAATGGCAAACGGACTATATTACAACTTATTGATTCTAGTTGATTCAACAAGTTTTCTTGTTGGTCGGTGCGTCTGCCTGCGATCACAAATTCCATTTGTTCGAGTAATGCTGGCGACTGTTTTTCTAATTGGAGAATTGCATCAACCAACGGCTGAATGCTGTTTAGGTTCCACAATGTTCCAGCATAGGCCAGTCGAAACTTATCGATTCCATTGCCATAATCTTTTCGTTGAACTTTTGCCCCTGAATCCGTCTTGAAATCATCTGGATCGTATCCATTATAAATGTACTCACAGCGAACCGAAGAATTAGCCTCCCGGGCTGATTTCTGTACCGATTCACAACTCGATGGCGTTGTCGCAATTGCCAGCGACGCTTCTCTAAGTAGCTTCTGCTGCATACGATGTTGAATTTTCCGAGAGAGACTACTTTGCTGTTTGTTTTCCCAGTAATCGTTGCTAATCCCCCATTCATCCCGATAGTCTAAAATCAACGGTAAGCCGGCTTGGTTTGCCAATTTACTACCTACCAGAAATGAAGAATAAGGCGGAGCCGTTGCGATAATTGCATCGTGCTGAACTTCTTTCAAAAGCTTCTTGCCTGCTCGTACCGCATTGTAATACCACAAGATTTGCATGTCGGGCTGAAATAACAGATTGGCAGTGGATTTCAGTAACGGCTTAAGAAATTGTTTCTTAGCAGGCGTTGAACTTGTTGCAGTTGAACTCTTTTCGCTTGCCAGATTTTTCTTCCAGGCGTAACCTGGCTCCCAGGTTTTTGCTTTGACAGTTGTTGTTTCTGAGGGGATGTCTGCACACAAGCTGTCGTCAAGAATCGGTACAGAAGGATTCGAGACCGTCAGCACTGATGCATCCCAGCCAAATTCGGAAAGGTACTTCACAAATTTCACAACGCGATGCACCCCAATTCCCCCTGCAGGAGGGAACTGATAGGCAACAAACAGAACGCGTTTTCTTTCACTGGTTGTGCTCATAAGAATGATTATTCTTCAATATGTTGTCTCGGGTAGATTCTAATAATTATATTTTTCAGATTTCGTGATCGTGTTTTAATAGTCAATGGTTTCCGAATGCAGAACAGGTTGCTCATCAACAGCTTCACTCACTGAAGACAACTTCGAGGCCATCAAATCGTTGGCAACAATGAGTACTTCTTGAGCCATATCGTCCCATGAACGGACTGATGCCGAGAGTGCACCTTGTTGATACGAACCATAGAGCACTGAATCAATTGCATCGAGGAGTTCCTGGACATTGCCGGGTTCTGTCAGAACTGCGTAACTGGGATCGGATATTTCGGAGATACTGCCCACGTCGGTACTTACAAATGGTGTGCCACAGGCGAGTGATTCACGGAACACGTTGGGCAACCCTTCTGAATGACTACACAAAACAGTCAGCTCAGCAGCCTGATACCACCCAACCAAATCTTTATGAGCCACTGATCCAGTGAATGAAATGATCTCCTCAAGCCCTTTGTCTTGAACCATCTTTTCAAACTGAGGGCGAAGCGGACCATCTCCCGCAAGACAAAGTACAAAATCATCGCCTCGGTTGGCTTTGATTTCACAAGCGTTGATAAGAAGTTCCAGATTTTTCACCGAAACCATACGCCCAACCCACAAGATCATGGGGCGATCCGGGTCCAATCCCAGCCAGCTACGAGCCACACTTTTGTCTTCAGGCACAAACCGATCAGAGTCCACCCCCTGGTAAATAGGCAGCACACGTTCCTCGGCAACACCAAAGCCTTTAACAACTTCTGATAAACCCTGACTGATGGTTATCACTGAATCTGAATTCTTCAAAACATTGACCACAGATTGTTTTCTGGCAGGCGAGTTGGGAAGAATAAGCACATCGGAACCACCAATGATCACTGCACACGGTGCACCCGTTAATTCCGAAACTCGCACACCAGCTTCCCCATCAGGATGTGCCCAGTAACTGAGCACAAAATCCGGGGACCAATCAGTAAGTACATTTTCGACCGTACGCTTAATCGAATTCCAATAGAATTTTCCATACATCCCCCGAAGCACTTTCGGCGGATNCCAGTAAGTCGGGTAATGGACTTCAAGACCTTGTTCAAGAATTCGCCCTGTCGGTTCTGGATTATTCCCTTTAACCACTTCGGGCCAAGCTTGAGGCGAGATGACTTTAACATCAGCACCTTCTCGCTGCATCGCAGTACATAATTCATAATTGAATGTACCCCGGGCTGCGTGATTCGCCTCTGGGAAGATCGAACTGATAAATAAAATATTCATAATCAAGCCTACTCATAAACTAAAAAGCTGATTAACGCGACATTAATAATGATGAGTTTCAAAAACACTAATAATAACTCGATATCTGATCGCTACTTTACGAGCAAACTGCTGTATAAAGTTTCGTAATCTGCAATCATACGGTTGATGTGGAAATTCTTTTCGACCTGCGTTCTGGCAACTAATGCGATTGCATCCCAGGTATCTGGTTGATTCAAATGTAAACTAATCGCATCAGCCAGTTTTTGGGGATCTCGTGAAGGAACAAGATAACCGGTTGCTCCGTCTTCAATAATTTCCGGCGTGCCACCCACATTTGTTGTGACAATGGGCAATCCAACAGCCATCGCTTCGAGTAATGTCAACGAAATCCCTTCTGTTGACGACGACGAAACAAACATGCCGGCCTGTTTAAGTAAATCGGGAATGTCACTGCGTTCGCCCAGGAAGTTCACTTGAGAAGCAATTTCCAATTCTTCACATTGTTTCTCCAATGCAACCCGTTCCTGACCATCTCCGACAATTGTTAATTGAAAATCCGGGTGTTGATCAATCACCAGCCGAGTCGCATTGAGTAATGTTGGAAAGTCTTTTTCTGGAGATAACCGGGCGACACAAATTGCATGAGGCACTTTTCGTGGACCATGAAAACTGAAGCGTTCAAGNTCGATACCATTCCACAAGGGAACAATTTTCGATCGACTCAGCGGATCTTGTCTCTGGCAGATCTTTGCACTATCTTCTGAAACAGCCAAAATTTGATGTACTAATCGATTAGCCAGGAAGAAATGACTTCGCTGCTTCATCGATTCGCCACAGCCTCTTCCGTGTTGCGTATTAAGAACAACGGGCACGCCAGCCAGAAACGCTGCGATACTGGCATAAAAATGTGCGTAGGTATTGTGTGAATGAACAACGTCAATCTTCTGATCAATAAATAATCTTCGAAGCTTGGTGATCTTCCCCCAGCGACTTGAACCCGATGCCTGAATTTGCGTTACCGGTTTTGCCATCGCGCGGATGTCTTCCGCTGGTTGACCGATATCACCTAAAACTGCAAATTGAAGATCATACTGCTGTGCATTGGTTCGCCGAGCAAACTCCACAAGAAGACGTTCTAACCCACCTGTTGTCAGGCACATGCTGACATGACATACTCGCGTTGTCTTAGATTGAATCTGCGCAGGTACTTGCCACTGCACAGGCTCAATCCGAATGCTTGAAGGAACTGATTTTTCAAGAGTGTGTGATTGCGTCATGATTTCTTTACAATTCGTTTGATCAAATGCTTAGCTTGCAAAGCCATATTTCTCAGCCCAAAGATGGCCCTGTTCCGCTCACAGATAACCCATTGAAGTTGATTTGATGATTTCCCGAGATTTTCCTTGTGTCTTTTATCACCGACAAGAAAATCATATGCCTGATAGCCCCGATTAAGGGCTTCATTCATACACAAATAATGCGAGATTAATCCCGAACTCGGTATAGATTCAAAAGATGCCAAGCCCGACACATAGTCCAGCATACGCCTGCCATCCACGAGCAAGTACAGGCAGCCGACTGTTTGTTCGCCTGCTTTAATCCTGCAAAGCACCACTTTTTGCTGAGGCAACAGTTTTTCAATTAATTGTTTTTGAAATTTAGTGAATCGATCACTTGCGAATGCTCCTGGCTGCCCTTGATTCTGCCAACGCTGCTGGTGAAGTTGGATCAACTCGTTAAAGATATCGACTGCTTGCTCACAAGTCTGTGCCCACTGTACTTCGAATTCCCCTAACTTTTTAATTCGTCTTTTGATGTTCGAGCGTGTGCTTTTCCCCAGCATCGCAAGAATATCGCTTCCATTTTCTCTGCAATGATCCAGATCAAAATATCGACTTTCTCGAACACGTACAGACTTTTTTGTATGAAGAAAATCGGGCCATACTTGATCCGAACCACAGGGGATTCCATCCAACTGAACTCGATCCCAGTCTTCCTTGTCCAAAATGAATTTTTGCAATTCGAGCAGAAATCGACTTTCAAAACGAGGTTCACAAAGTATCTGGTTGTACTCAACACAGACACTTTCTCCGTTTGCTTCGCCTGCTGTGCCTAGATGCAAAGATCGTACAGTAAGCGGACCAATACGATGACTAGTTGATTCCGTCACCAGACAAATCCCGCAAATCTTGTCTCCATCAAACCCTGCAACAAAATGGGTGTTGATCGTTTCCTGATAACAATTGAACCAGGTTTCGGTCCAATCTGCACTGCACATCAAGGGGAAAGAAGCGAATTGAGATTCCAGTTTTCGCCAGAGTTCAAAAACAACAGCGATGTCATCTTTGCCGAATATCTGTATTCGAAATTTATCGCCGGAATCTGCACAGGCAACCGTTTCTCTGGCTGACGAATCAGTGAGAATAGTTTGATTTAAATTGTTATCGATGGTGACATCTTGCATGTCACGCTCCTTGATTATCTAATAAAGTTATTTTGTATGTGAAGTCTTCAACAAGTAATCAAAATTCGTCTCAACTAACAATGACACCTTCTTGGTGAGGCGATACGACTCGATTTCGATCCGACCAAATCGTAATCCCTATCCCTAAAGCAAGCACAACCAATGCGCCCAAAGCAACACCGATGACATGCAGCCATTGTTCTTGTATCTCAAACTGAATAACGATTAGGCAGTAGCTCAGTATTAGTGAAAGTGGAATCAACTGAGGACGGATTCCTTGCTGAAATAATTGACTCCATTTCAAATTAAGTTGTTTTATAGACAAAGGCAGTAGCAGCCCTAGCTCAACAACTAACATGGGCAACAGCGTCCCGACTGCTACGCCATAAATTCCCCAATAAGGAAGTAAGGACAAAGAGAGAACGATATTTGCAATTGCCTGGACAAAATACAGAATCGCTGGCATGCGGACATATCCTGTACCAGTCAGTGCACTTCGCATTAAATGAGTGGGCATCGCAACGACTTGCCCACCCATCAGAAGTAGCACGATCCAGTAACTTTCTGAATATCCATCTCCAATCCAAACGCTAATCATCGTGTGACTAAAAAAGCAAGCTCCGATAAATGCTGCACTACCAAGCAAGAACGAGATACCAAAACCTTGGCATACTAGCTTCTGAAGACGTTCAATCTGATTGGTCGAATGCAGTTCTCCAGCTTTGGGGAGAAAGACGTATCCAATTTGTACAACAGGAAGTCTCACCATTTCGCACAACCGAAACGCAATGTAATAGGGCACAACAGCAATCGGTCCAAGAAAGAATCCGATGAGAATTGTATCAGTCATATAGACGATGTGCTGAGCAATGAGCGATACAAACGTAAACAAGCTGAATGAAAAACACCGCTTGTAAACACTCTTTTTTAAATCACTCAGGCGTAACCTCAAACTTGGAATCATACGATAGGCCATTATCGCATTGACCAGATTTTCCAGGATTGTGATCGCCAGATATATCCCAGCCAATGTAATCAAGCTGTATTCTGCTTGAAGAAACAGCACCGTCAGAATCAGTCTTACAACATTGACAACAATGATAATTGAACGCTCGATATCAAACCGCTGAATTCCCATCAACAACCCACCAAAGGAACTGCCACCAATTGAAATTGCTGCATTGAGCGATAACAACACAATGACAATCTGAACTTGAGCAATCGATTGCCCAGGCCAGTCGTAAATCCATGGGGCAATCCAGGCAAATGTAAGCCCAGCCAACAACGCCACACAAGCAGACCCAATATAGACCGACGTGATACAACTAGCTGTGCGGTTGAGTTCTTCCCAGTTTTCCTCAGCCTGATATTTCGATGTAAACCGAGCAATCGCATCCCCAAAGCCAAGATAAAGCAATCCGGTTTGCCCTGCGATTGAATTCAGAAACAGCCAGGTTCCGTATGTACCGTCCCCAACAGTGAGTAAGATATACGGCATCAAAAAGAAGCCAATACCCATCGTCACCGCATGAGCTATCCAGCTGATTAGCACATTAAATTTCAAGGACACGCTGTCAGGCTTTCTGGTAAGAAAGTTTACGTAATTGGTAATTATAAAAAATCAGAATCTTGCAAATATCTTTGTGGCAGTAAACATCGCCACAAACACAATCGCACTACTTGCAACCCAACGCTGACACAAAGGTTTACTCAGTGACAACACGGGGCGATTAGGATTTATATTAATCCCTACTATATTGAGGTAGGCTGCCATCATTCCCACAATCGTATATGTTGGCGTTGGATAGCAGCGAGACAACGAAAGGAACCCGGCACACCAAGCTGCAATTACGGCTGCAAGGTAAGGCATGATGTGATTCAAGTGATTATCGAAGATTGTTTCGTTATCGCTTTTCAATCGTTAAATCCCATAGGCAGCAAAGAAAAAACAACCAACGAACATTGTGCCACCGAAAACACCGAGTTCGACAAACGCATGCACGTAGGAATTGTGAGCCACGTAATTGGCCAAGCCTTCATACATTCCTTCACCGATCCCAAACAATATTCGAGGAGACTGAATGGCGGTAAAGCCTTCACTCCACAAGCGAATACGCTGCTGACCGGTTCCAGAAGAGACATCGATATTTCCCATTCGGCCTAACACCAGCGGAGCAGCGACTACTCCCATTGCAGCTGCTGAAATTGCGAAACTTCTCCCGTATCTCACAAGAAAGAAGGCCATCATGGCTGCACCAGCTGCAATTAACCCACCTCGGGAATGTGTATCTATCATGGCAAGCATCAACAGCGGAAATGGCAACAACCACACCATTCGGCTCGATCCCCAGCTGCGATCAGTCAGTTGAGACAAGCAAAGTACACCTGTTGTAATAATTAAAAGCGAAAGATCATTGGGATCATGAAACATTCCAATTCCACACAGTCGAACCAGTGACAATTCGCCGTGACCTTCGACAATATGTGTAAGAGCCTGAATATTGAGAACATGATGGTAATCAGCAACGCTCAGCCCAATACAGATTGTGCCACACAGAACCAAACTGATAATAAAATACCGCAACCGCGAAGCTGTGTTTATCGTCGCGACAAGAACCAGATAATAAACCACCGTTTTGAACATCGTAATCGAACCACTAATCGCCCCGCCCAAATAACCATTCGTCATATGAGAAACACCAATTGCAACAAGAACCCCCAAAACACACAGCGTGATTGGCTGCCCCATCAGGTTCGATGTCGTCAGATGCTTTTGGATCTGCTGAAAAGAACAAATCGCAGCGGCCAAAATCAGAAACAAATACATTTGCACGCCTGCTAAGGCGGGAATAATTTCCCAAGGCCGGATATAAATTGTTGCATTAGCGATCAAAAATAACAAAAAACCAATTTGAGATTGTGTTACTTTCATGGCTCAGGCGTTCAAATGATTCCAGGAAACCTATAAAATAGTTCCCGTATGAATTCACCAAATGCACTCTGGCAAATCGAGGGGCAACGTATAAGTGTTGTAATGATTATGCGGACATACCCTGGCGCAGACTCTCACCAAAGATGTACCTTTTCTGAAAGGTAGGTCATCAATTTCCAATCCGCGTTCTTATTGCTGATTTCGCCCATGGATTCATACGGATTCATTTGTGAACCGAAAGTAGACCTTAGGAATATGCCGGTTGTAGCAATGAAGGCAATCGTCTAAATTGATCAAGGCAATTTGCAGCGACCACCGATTAGATAACTCACCAAAGGAATATCATGCAAGCATTAATTCTAAACGATGGAGTTTTGCAGTTACGCAATAACGTGCAGATGCCATCGCCTCAAAAACATGAAGTGCTGGTTCAAGTGATCTGTACAGGAATCTGCGAAACCGATTTGCAACTCGTGCAGGGCTACATGAATTATTCTGGGATTCTCGGCCACGAATTTGTGGGGATCGCATTAGACGGAAAATATGCCGGCAAGCGTGTTGTTGGAGAAATCAATTGCTGCCCGGAAACTCCTTGTGATGCCTGTCCTTCGAATCGACATCATTGTTCGCAGCGGACTGTTCTGGGAATCCTCAATCATGACGGTGCGTTTGCAGAATATGTGGCAGTCCCTGAAGACAACTTGCACCTTGTCCCTGATCATGTAGAAAATGATCGAGCTGTGTTTGTCGAACCCCTGGCAGCTGCATTTCGAATTCCCGAGCAGATACAGATCTCGGATCAACAAAACATCATCGTTCTTGGAGATGGGAGGCTAGGTTACCTTATCTCACAAGTTCTATTACAGCACAGTACTCATGTAACAGTTGTAGGAAAGCATCCCGAGAAACTGACGCGATTTAGTAAGCAGGGGATCAACACAGCGTTACTTTCAAAGCTGACTCCATCACCTCACGCAGACATCGTTGTGGACTGCACTGGCTCATCAACAGGTTTTCCCCTGGCGATGCAACTTGTACGACCACAGGGAACAGTCATTCTAAAAACGACCATTGCAGATCAGCAAACACTTTCCCTCGCCTCGGTTGTCATCGATGAAGTGAAAGTGATCGGATCCAGGTGCGGCCCCTTTAAAAATGCAATTAATGCTTTGTCTGCTGATGAAATCGAAGTATCATCTATGATAACATCTCGATTTGGGTTATCGCAGGCAGAGGAAGCATTCCAGGTGGCAATGCAAAAAGACCAACACAAAGTACTGATTGATGTTTTAAAAAGTAATACGTGAATACATATTGAAGGAGACAGTGAGTAATGATTGCACAACTTATTAAAAACTACGAAACCGGAACAAGCCTGCTATCACATTGTATTGCAAATATGACTGATGAGCAGCTTGATGCTCAACCGATTGCAAACCGCTGGTCCACCAGAGAAGTCGTGTGCCATATCGCTGACTTCGAACCGATTAATGCAGACCGCATGAAACGTGTCATTGCTGAAGATGTGCCTACGTTTCTTGGCTCAGACCCGGATCAATTTGCAGCCAAACTTTGCTACAACACTCGGGATATCGCCAATGAACTTCGATTGATCGAAACCGTTCGAATTCAAATGGCTACTATTTTCAAAACTCTGGACGAGTCAGATTTCCAGCGGACTGGTATCCATTCACGGGACGGCGAACTGACACTCAAGACGCTACTCGAACGCATCACCGGACACATCCCGCACCATGTGGAATTGATCGAAGAAAAGAAGCGAGCAATCGGTCTGTGAGAGTGAAGTAAACCTCTATTAATTGGTTCTCCCCCTTACGA
>JAESQE010000157.1 GCA_016765335.1 Planctomycetaceae bacterium | reverse complement strand
TTCCGTTCGCGAAGTTGGATCTCGTATCGGCAGAGCATCGAATCGAGGAGAGCTGCAAGGCTGGCGGCCAACTCTTGCCAAGCCCGATATCCCACGCCCTGGCGATGGGATCCCTCAAAATGTGGGTGAGCATATGAAGCTGATGTGCGATATTCTGGTTTTGGCATTTCAGACAGATACGACCCGCGTTTGCACATTGAAGCTCAATAACGATCACTCTTCATTACGGTTCTCTAATCTTGGGATCGATTACATGATTCACCATCTGCTTTCTCATCAGGAATCAGATGACTGGCTGCGTGTTAATCAATTCTTCATTGAACAGCTCGCTTATATCGCCAGTAAGTTGGATGCAATTACCGAAGGATCGCGAACCGCACTCGACAATACAATGTTGATGTACTGTTCCAGTATGATGACAGGTGCCCATAATGCAAACCAATTGCCTGTCGTGATTCTAGGCAAAGCAGGCGGCAAACTGAAGACCGGTCGAACATTGGATTACACTGAAAAACCAAACCGAAAAATGTGCAGTCTCTATCTTTCGTTGATGGATAAATTCGGTGTTCACCTCAATGAATTTGGCGATTCAAATGAACGCCTCGCTGAAATCTAGATTCATCTGTTTTGATTATCCCCTTACGAAAGGGGAGTTAGAGGGGGTTTTACTCTACTTCGCATAATCAAAATGCGTTCCAGAAGTTCTGGGATTCCAATTTCAGGGGTTTCCTCAAGTCAGTCTTATAATGATTTGAGATTGATCGCACTGCGATGCTTGGCTATAGTTGAGTACAAAAGTCTTTTTCGTCTGTTGATCTAAAATTGAAGTACTACTTTCTATGAACGATCTGAAGAAACAATCCGAACCTTTTTCACGACGAGGATTTCTTCAGGTAGGTTCGCTGAGTTTGTTGGCTCCCAGCGTTTGCCAAGCGGTTGAAGCTGCACCATCGAGCAAATCTGTTTCTTCCCCAAAACGTAGTTGCATTTTTATGCACTTGCAGGGAGGGCCTAGTCATCTGGATTTGTGGGACTTAAAACCTCAAGCTTCTGCTGAAGTACGTGGGACTTATCAGACGATTGACACCCCGGTCCCAGGAATTCAGTTCGGTGAATTGATGCAGGGGACATCACGGGTCGCAAATCATCTGGCTGTCATCCGGGGCATGACACATAAATTCACAAATCATATTGCGGGCACGTATGTCACGTTGACCGGATCTGATAACCAACAGGACCGTGACCGTGAAGCCCATGCTGACGATTTTCCAGGACCAGCTGCAATTCTTAATTATCTTGAAAAAACAGATGCTAAAATTCCACGAAGCATCTCCTTGCCCAGCTGGTTAAGCATTCCAGGCCCATCGAATCGGATGCCCGGTCAATACGCTGGATTTTTGGGGGGCGTCAACGATCCATTCCTGATTAAAGGGGAAATTCATCAACCGGATTTCAAACCACTTTCGCTGACTCCTCATCAGGATCTCAAAATTACTCGACTGCAATCACGTTTGCAACTCTTTTCGCAACTTGACCAGGCGGCCTGGCGGCTAGAGAGTCAACTTTGTATCAGGTACGATCACTTGCTTCACAGTGCTTACAATCTGGTCACTGACGGTCGGTTTCGCAAAGCGTTAGATATCGGACAAGAACCAGATTCTATTCGTGATCGGTACGGTCGCAACAAACTGGGGCAGTCGCTTCTCATGGCCAGACGTCTGGTTGAAGCCGGGGTTCAGTTTGTCGGTTTTAATGAATTCAACCAGAAGTGGGACACCCATGGCGGACTGGTTGGTCGCTACAACACCATTGTTCCCGAAATGGACCAGGGTTACAGCGCGTTGGTTAAAGATCTTGCAGATCGGGGAATGCTGGATAGCACGCTGGTTGTTAACGCAGGTGAGTTCGGAAGGACTCCGGTCATTAACAAGCAAGCCGGTCGCGATCATTGGCCCAATGCTTATACTACCGTCTTAGCAGGTGGGGGAATTCAAGGAGGCCAAATTCTGGGAGCCACTGATAACAAAGGTGCAGAAGTTACCGATCGGCCCACGCATCCTTCTGATATTCTCGCAACCATGTGGCAACAATTAGGAATTAACCCCAAGACCGAAATTATTGATCGAGTCAATCGCCCGTATATGGTTTCAACCGGACAAGTCATCTCCGAGTTGCTTTAAGGGAACCTCTAATAATTCACGAGGCATTGCGAGCGGAGGGTAGACATTCTTGTCTGCCTTAAATTAAGGCATGGTCAAACGAAACAGACAGGAATGTCTGTGGCCCGTTGAATTATTATTTGACAGTTTTTTATTTCCTGGTCACAGTTTTCTGTTGTTGGATGGTATAAAGCTGATCGGGCTTGAGATTATCCATCTGATAAGATCCTCCGCCGGGCCATTGAATTGTGACACTCGAAACATGATCTTCCTGCCCCAGTCCAAACGTGACAGGCAATTCGACTTGAGACAAGTAGCTGCGTGTGGGCATCACTCGACGATATTGAGTTTGCTTTTCTGTTTTTAATGTGATTGTTGCACCAATTGCATCACGATTCGCCTGGCTGCCAACGAGTTTGAATTTAATCCAATGGTTATTTGCATTTTGATCATTGCGTAGCAGACGCGGTTTTTTTCCGGTCGTTGAAATCAGAATATCCAGATCTCCATCGGCATCAATGTCAGCGTAAGCTGCTCCACGACCTACGATACGCTTGGAGAAATCGGTGCCGGTTTTTGATGAAGGAACCTGTATGAATTCTGTTGTAGAATCTGGACCACAATTCCAGAATAACTGGGGAGGCTGTTCGTAAAACTGGCTCGATTGAACTTTATTGATCTCTTGCTCCAAGTGACCGTTGGCGGTGAATAAATCGAGCCGGCCATCCAGGTCACAGTCAAAAAAGAATAACCCAAAAGTCTGTTCCAAACGTGTACGTGGCCCCAATCCAGTCGAGATAGCCTCATCGTTGAATTGTAGATCGTTATTGGATGAAACATATAAGGCGGTCATCTCGTTGGCAAAGTTACCGATTGCAATACCGATTTCCTCGTTGTTTCGAAACCGAGCACTATCCAGTCCCATCGCTCCACGTGCATTGCCTTCGGTATCATATGCAACACCTGCAATCACACCCGTTTCTTCAAACTCGCCATCCCCTTTGTTGAGGAAAAGAAAGTTCTGCACGGTATCGTTGGATACAAAAATATCGAGTTTCCCATCGTCATCGTAATCATCAAAACTAAGCCCTAAAGATTTACCTGCTGGAGCATTCGTTGCCGGGTTTCTAATTTGAATGCCGGCTTTCTCACTGACATCAAGAAAGGTTCCATCACCTTGATTATGATACAGATAACAAAAGGCTCCGGTGAATACTTGCGGACGACCATATGACCGGTCGCTGCCAGTAAGTTGAAAATTATGAGCCAAATCGAACTCACGTGTCCAACCTACATAATTGCAAACAAACAGATCGAGTAAACCATCATTGTCGAAATCAAACCAGCCACAACTAGTGCTCCAGGCGTTTTTATCCCCTGTCACATTCGCTGCGATACTAACTTCTTTGAATGAGCCTTGATCGTTATGGAACAATCGATTCACGCCCAATGCAGAGATGAAAATATCGGTGAAGCCGTCGTTGTCGTAATCGCCACAAGCAACACCCATGCCGTATAATTCAATATTCAATCCGCGTTGATTTGTTTGATCCTCGAACTGACCATCGCCATCATTAACAAACAGCTTCATTGTCTGATTCATAGAATCTGCATCTTTTTCGGATTCCCATTTTGAAGAATTAACGAACAGAATATCCTGGTCGCCATCATTATCGCAATCAAAAAATGCACAACCACTTCCCATTGATTCCGGCAGTAATTTCTGACCAGTTGCACCATTTTCATGTTGAAAATCAATTCCTGCCAAACTCGTGATATCTGTGAAACGCATTTCCGGAATCACAATCGAATCCTGGTCACGAACCGTAGGCAATTCGAGAGGCGTGACAATCACCTCGGCGATTGGAGGTTTTTGATTGAAGAAATAAATCAGCCCCAATATCAGCACAATACAGCAGGAAATGATGGCGGCCGATAATTTGAAGGCTTTGCCAACGGCTGCGTCATCAGCTGTGTCGTTCTCTTGCGAATCATTATTATCTTGTAGGTTTCCAGATTGATTGGATGAATTCATATTGTATTTTAAACTTTGATTGCTGTTGATTATGGTTGCGTTAACCCGGGAGCATCTTTTCGTTGTAATGGATAGATTACTACGCCTTCGGCAGCGTGGTTGGCAGCGGGGTATTTCTTTCTCGCTGCTGAAATCGCAAAATCGGCTGCGTTATCATCTGGTTTGTAGCGAGCATGTAATATCCGATGCTTATCAGAAAGTTCTTGTTGATCCAATTGGGCATAGAGAAGTTGTAAATTGTAATGAGCAGTCACATTTTCAGGATCTATGATGAGCGTTTTCTGGAATTGCTCAACACTTTGTTCGAGGTATTGCTTGCGTTGTGGTGCTCGTGATTCTCCACGTTGTTGTTTTGCTAAATCGAATAATGTTTGACCGAGCTGATTGATGACAACAAAATCTAAACTGAAATCAAACCCACGTTCTTGCAGTTCAGGTGATTGATCGTACAACGAACTACGAAAATTGGTTTCTGCTGCCTTTAAGTTACCTTGTTGGCGATTGACCATGCCACTGAGCCAGGAAATTGTCCAGGCTGGTGCAACTGGTGATTTCATGGAGGAGGCTCGCTTGATCGCATCTACGGCTTCATCTAATCGTCCTTCACGGAAGTAAACTCTCGCCAGGTTCAGTGGGCCATCATAACGGCCCGCTTGCTCCACTTGGACAAACGCGTCGGCTGCTTGCCGCAGTGCTGCTTTGTCTTTCTGGAATAAACCGATGCCATAATCGTTCCAACGTTGCCATTCGGGGACAGGAGAAGTTTGTCCTTCAACTTTCACATCGAGACCAGCCACCGGGAG
>JAESQE010000156.1 GCA_016765335.1 Planctomycetaceae bacterium | reverse complement strand
CCCAACTGCTGAAGCAGAAGTTACTCCAAAGCACGCTAAAGCGTGAACTCCAACTGCTCTGGTTGAAATCGTGTTCTCAAATCAAAACACCGGCTGCTAGCGACTTGCCGCTCACTGACACATTTGATTCTTCGATTACGGCTGCACGATCCACACGGCATCGATTTGAGCGTTTCCGTTGACATTGGTCGCGTCAACCGAAACAGAATACTTGATCCCGGGTTCGAATTGATATTTTCCCAAAGTGACAAAACAGGGTTTGATCTCTCCCGGTTTTTGCTGATCGATTTTGACTGTCGTTT
Organism: Planctomycetaceae bacterium; assembly: GCA_016765335.1. Taxonomy (GTDB): domain Bacteria; phylum Planctomycetota; class Planctomycetia; order Planctomycetales; family Planctomycetaceae; genus Rubinisphaera. The sequence goes on along the minus strand of JAESQE010000156.1, from coordinate 9,688 downwards.
CTCCCTGGGAATGTGAGATAGTCAAAGGCAATTCGCTGGTTCGGTTTGCGTGCGCACCGGTCGCAAACCGAACTTCGTACTCACCAACTTTGGGAACCTCGAAGGTAAACTTGGCTGTGCCACCTTTGCCGTATTGATAGTTATCTTCAATCAAAGGTTTTAATCCGCTCCCTTTGGTCCAAGTGCCAGTCAGTTCTGCTTGCAGATCATCAATCACGATTCCCTTCAAAGTGCTAGCCAAAACATATTGACTTGGTTCAGCAGGCAATTCAACATCTCCTTTTCGAATGTAAAAGTCTCCATCCACAGTATCTCTGCGAGTGACACCAGACAGGCGGACCAAAGCTTTGAGCTGTTCCAGATAAGACTGCGAAATATCGCGAGGACTGCAACCAAATTGAATACAAAGCGAGGCGGCTTTGCCCACGACTTCACCCATCATGCCGCACGTTTTCATTACACGGGTTGTTCCGAGTGCTTCATGAGTGACGCTGATGTCTCTTCCGGCCATAAACAAGTTGGAAACGTTGCGTGAATAAAAACAGCGATACGGAATCGGATACCCGTGCCTGCGGTCTACTCCGACGCCATGCTCAGCTACGCTGATGAAAGGATTGTCCGGAAACTTACGCATGTATTGTCGTTTCGGATAATGCAAATCGATTGACCAGGTACTAGGCACCAAACCATCCACAAATATTTTTTTCGAAACGATATCTTCCTGAGTAAGGATGACATCCCCTAACAATCGCCGAGACTCACGAGGACCGCCAATATAAGCCAGCCATGTCAAATGAGCATTGATGTGTTTGATGGCCCCGTCTTTATTTTTCATCGCATTCCAAGAGCCATACACTGCACGGAAATTCCAGTCACGAATTGCTTCCAGATCGTTGATCGAATCTTTTTTAAATCCACTTTCCCAAAACCATTGACCGTGAAATTCTCGGGGATAAGGAAAGTCCTGCATGGTCAAATCGAGTGCCCACGGAGTTTTTGGAAAAAGTTGCGGCTTGTCCGCTTCGGCCCAAGCCCACATGTTACTCATTCCCATGCGAGTCCCGTCAAAAATTTCGTGATCAGCTTCAGCAAGAAAACCAAGCGTGCCATGCCCTGTGCAGTCGACAAATAACGGAGCAGAAAAACGACGCACCGCAGAGGTACGCGTATCAAAAGCGTAAACCGCTTCAATACGATTTTTCTTCTTATCCACTTTGAAAGCGTGATGATTCAGAAACAGCGTTAAGTTCGGTTCTGCACGAACAATTCGTTCCTTTTTCGCATCTTCGAACTCTTCATATGTGCCGGGAGACTTTTTCGCTTGATCAGAAAGCTCTGCAATGATTTCACCAATATGCGGATACTCGCCTCGGCGAATCATCCCTTTGGCCCAGACTCGAACTTCCGAGCTGCCGTTGCCTCCCAGAACAGGACGATTTTGTATCAATGCGACCTTAATTCCCATGCGAGCAGCGGAGATGGCTGACCCTAAACCAGCGTACCCACCACCAACCACAACCAAATCGAATGGACCGGTTTCTGTCGGGTTTTCGGGCAGGCCAAGTTCTGTTTTTCGCCAGGCTGAAAGCACATCGGAAGCATTCGGAGGAGTTGCATCAGAATCTGATGTCAACCAAATGGCATCGCAGCGACCTTCGAAGCCTGTCAAATCATGCAGCGAAACTTTGTGCTCGCCCACATCGAGCGAGACCGTTCCCCCGGGTTGCCAAAACCAATCCGCAGAGGTTGTGCCAAAGGTTTCTGGGAGAGTCTTTCCATCGACAGTAATTTCAAATCGCCCCGGTTGGCCCTTTGCTTTCCATCGAGCAACCCAGTCTTTGGTTCGAACAAACACATGATACGTTCCCGATTCGGATACCTTAATTGTTGTCGAGGCATCTTTGACGGGATTCCCCAGTCCATGAGCCAGCAAATAGGGAGACCCCATGATATCTATAAACTGTGTATCCAGTTTCCAGCCGCCATGGCTATCAAAGGATTCGGCTTCCACCAAAATAGACTCAGCCTGCACAGAAGAAGTGGTGAGCTGTATTGCCATCCCCAAAACGCATAGAACAGCAACTGTTTGTGTTAAAGAGAATCTCAACTTCATGGAACTTCCTTATTGGAATCACTAAGAATAGTCTTGTGTTTTTGTATTGAATTTGACCAGCTGGGCTAGTCAGACACTGAATACCCAGGGGGTGGCGAATCAGGGGTGTTGAATCGCTGTTCCAACCAGGGATCGCCGTGATTGTGGTAACCTTCTTCTTCCCAAAATCCCGGTTTATCTTCTGCGGCAAACTCTAACGACTTGAGCCATTTTGCACTTTTCCACGCATAAAGCAAAGGCACCACCAAACGAACCGGGCCGCCATGATCCGCATTGATCTGTTCGCCATCGTGGACATCACACAATAATGCATCTTCAGACAGAAAGCTTTCCAGTGACAGATTGGTTGTCCAACCGTTATCGTACCCGCCGGGCAGTACGAATTTGGCTTTGGGAGAAACTCCAGCCATCTCTGCAATCAGCCGCGTGGAAACGCCTTCCCAAACATTGGCCAGACGCGACCACTGGGTCACACAATGAAAATCGGAAAAGACTTTGACACGGGGCAATGCACGAAACTCTTCCCAATTCAAAGTGAATGGTTTTTCAACCAAGCCCGTAATTGTCAGCGACCACTGCTCGGTGGTAATATCCATCACCGGCCCAGCTTGCAACACCGGCCACTTGCGAGTTCGCGATTGCCCAGGCGGAATCCGATTCTCTCGCAGGGTGTCCGAACTGATAATGACATCTTCGGACAAACCTTGCGAAGTCGCAGGTTCCCCTTCTTGATATTTCGGATCTGACACGGCCTGACCTTTTCTAATGATTGCAAGAAAACTTTCACTGGATCACGGAGTGCCGTAGGCTGGGTCAAGACCCAGCTTTATTCGACGTTGATAAACTCATCGCCATACCATTGGTTTGCGATTCCTCAATCCGGCAGGTATTCGCCAAGTTTGACGTATCGATGAAATCAACGACCAGGGTCATTCACAAACTTTCTCGACCAGTCCATGCTTGAACGGATTGACGTAAAAAACGTCGCATGAACGCATCATACATAATTGCTGGGTCTTGACCCAGCCTACCTCGCTAATTCGTTGTCAAGTTTTGTGTCTTACACAAGCGGAAGTTGCGTTGTTGCTCGGGGGTCTGATTCGGAACCTGGAGCAGGGGGGTATTGGTCGATGTATTCGTAGTGCACGTTGCGTTGCCGGGGAATGTAACCAGCTTCTTCAATGCAGTGTCTAATCGAACTCAAAGAAAGATGATGCACGGTGCCCGCTTGTGAAACAACATTCTCTTCGAGCATCAAACTTCCCATGTCGTTTGCACCAAAATTGAGTCCAATCTGCCCAATCTTTTCTCCCTGGGTGACCCATGAAGATTGAATATTATCGAAGTTATCCAGATACAGCCGGCTCACTGCCTGCGTTTTCAGATATTCGAATGCGCCCGCTGCGGGAATATCAGACATTTGAGTATTTTCTGGCTGCATCGTCCAACTGATGAAAGCGGTGAAGCCGCCGGTTTCGTCTTGTAGATCTCGTAGTCTCTGGAAATGTTCAATGCGTTCTGCCAAGGTTTCGATATGACCAAACATCATCGTTGCGGTCGAGCGTCCACCAAGCTGATGCCAGACACGATGCACGTTCAACCAATCGTCAGTTAACGATTTGCCTCGTGTGATTTCTTTACGGACACGATCAACCAAAATTTCTCCGCCGCCGCCTGGGATACTTCCCAAACCAGCTGCTTTGAGTCGTTCTAAAACCGTTTGCAAAGGCAGTTTACTGATTTTTGTGAAGTGATGAATTTCCGGAGGACTGAAACCGTGAATATTCACCTGAGGAAACGTCGCTTTAATATCGCTAAGCATTTCCTCGTACCATTCGAGAGAGAGCTTCGGATGCAACCCGCCTTGAATGAGGATTTGATCGCCTCCCATTTCGACCGTTTCTTGAATTTTCTGATGCAACTCTTCACGAGTTAACACGTAAACATCCGGATGATTGGGCGGACGATAAAATGCACAGAAATTACAGACCGCAGTACAAGCGTTTGTGTAATTGATGTTGCGATCAATGTTGTACGTACGAAACGGTTCGGGGTGCTTACGCTGACAAACCGCGTGAGCTGCTTTGCCGATCGAAGTTAAGTTGTGCGATTCCAATAACGCAAGGCCTTGCTCGGGAGTCAAACGTTCGCCCGCAACTGCGCGTTCTAAAATTGGTTCAATATCGTTTTCTACCTGGCTGATCATAACGGACACCACTTTTTATCTTATGGTTAATTTGCTGGGTCTCGACCCAGCCTACGGTCTACATCTCTGTTTTTATTGTAAGTTCGAAACTAGTTGGCGGAACAAATCGAGGCCTCTTCGTTCTGCTGATCCCAATCGAAAATGCAGGTTCTCTTTTAAGTAAGAGTAGGCCCTGATTCTTCAATGTTCAAAGCTGTTGCTTCTCGTTGGGCAATGTGCCGCAGATTCCTAACGCCCTGGTCTCTGGCTTCACTGAGCAGTGATTCCATTTGAACGCAGTCAAGCGATGCAGGAGCAACCCACATCGCAAACACAAATGGCAAACCGGTCCAGTTGACCCATTCTTCTCCCAAGTCCCAGGTCGCAACAAACTGTTCTGTCGGAGGATGAATCGCTCGATCACCAATCAGCAAAATCGCATCGCAATCGGTATCTTGAGTTGATTGCGATAACGGCAGCGGAAACAGTTCTGGTTCGACGCCAAATCGTTCGCGAAGTTGCACTCGTGATAGGGCAGCACTGGTTCGTGATCCTTCGTCCAAGGCTAAGGTGCGAGTTTCTCCCAGCGGAACTCGTGAATACAGTTTCACACTTAATACCGGGCCGTGTGTTGCAATACAGGCATCGGAAATGATTTTGTAATCGTCTCGATAAAAGAATTCGACCGAAGGAATCAACGCGACATCCAACTGCCCGGCTGCAAGTTCATCAGCTAAGTGTGATGGATAATCCAAATGCAAATTCCCAGCTGGCAGCACTTTATCCAAGCCTTCAATCAAAGGTTTGGAATTCAAATACGAAACCGCACCGACCTGAGGAAATTCATTCTCCAAGCCAGACTCTCCCCGGGTTGTGGAAGATGCTTCAGGTTTTCTTGCCAATTGTATCGTCATCTACTTATGTTTATAGTCAAGCCAAGGGGTGTGCTGTAGGTTTTTCGAATGAAAGCTAAAAGGAACCGATTAGCGTCCTCAGTTTTGAAAAAGTTATGATTGAATCTACGAAATCAGTCTTCAAAGTACTCTGTTTCTACGCTCTTCTAATATACTCACCGAGCAGGCATCTTACTATGCACGCGAATTGCTCTTCAACAAGTTGCTGTTGAAAAATTGATCAAAACTGAACATTCGGTGGCAAACAAGCTCTCATTGTAGTCAAATTGACAGATTTACCCGGCAGATTTTCGGACTTTTTGAAAACCTTTCAGCAAGGCTGTGACACTGCTTGCTGTTTCATTATCATACTCGGCTTTCCTGATTGTTTGAATTCACCCTCATAACAATCGCGTAGCTCATTAAAACGTATTCAATTTACACCATATATTCAGGCAGAAGAAGCATGGCAAATCAACAGCCGTTGCGGGTAGCACTTGTCGGCTTGGGAACTGTCGGTTCCGGAGTCGCAAAAATCTTGCTCGAAAATTCCGAGCACATCAAACAGCGAGCCGGACGAGAAATCGAAATCGTCTCAGCCATTGTGCGAGATCCCACCAAAACTCGGAATGTGAAGTTACCCGAAGGCATCTTGGCAACTTCTTTTGATTTAATTGAAGCTCCAGAAGTTGATGTCGTCTGCGAATTGATTGGAGGCACGACAACCGCAGGAGATATTGTTCGCCAGGGACTCACTGCCAACAAGCATGTGGTCACTGCCAACAAAGCCTTGCTTTGCGAACAAGGGGACGAGCTGTTTCAGCTGGCCCAGCAAAATGGAAAAACGATTTGCTTCGAAGCAGCCGTTGCGGGTGGAGTTCCCGTCATTGATGGAGTCGCACAATCGCTGGCTGCCAACAAAATTCAATCGATCAAAGCAATTCTCAACGGGACCAGTAATTACATTCTGACCGAAATGCTCGACCACAATACAAGCTATGAAGACGCGGTTAGCAAAGCGCAGGATAAAGGCTACGCAGAAGCTGATCCCAAAATGGATGTTGATGGCACCGATGCAGCTCAGAAGCTCACCATTCTTGCCCAGCTCGCTTTTGGAACAAAAGCATCTCTGAGTGACTTCCCTCGGCAAGGGATTGATGAATTAAATCTTGCCGATTTGAAATACGCTGACGAACTCGGTTACCGAGTCAAACTGCTAGCGATTGCTCGTCGAAACAACGGCTTCCTGGAACTGCATACTCAACCGACATTGATTCGCAAAAACCTTCCAATGGCAGCTGTCTACGATGCCTACAATATGATTGAGGTTGAAGGAGACGCGGTCGGCAAAACCTGGTTTGCAGGCATGGGAGCAGGGCAAATGCCCACCGCTTCTGCGGTGGTTTCCGATTTGATTGATCTGGCTGTCGGTCGTGCACAGCAAACGTTTCCGCTGTTAGACCTTTGGGGACAAAGTGAACCTCTTCCGATTCTTCCCGCTGAAAAAATTGAACGCAAATACTATCTGCGATTCCACGCGTTTGATCAACCGGGAACGATTTCTTCAATCGCAACGATCCTGGGCAATCATGGAATTAGTATCGCTTCTTGTATTCAACACGATTTCGAAATTCAATCGGGCGGTTCTGCTGCTTCGGTTGTGCCTTTCGTTGTGATGACACACGCCACAACCGAAGGGCAAATGCGGGCAGCAGATGAAGAACTCGCCAACTGCAATGCCATTCAACCCGATTATCTGCGACTTCCGATCCAAGGCTAACAAGAATTGCAATCCAAGCGGGTACCACTGTCTGATGGAGGGTAGACATTCCTGTCTGCCTTGCCCAGCAGTGCATTTCAGGCGGGAATTCAACGTTCAAAGCCGTGTCTTCAATATGCGGGAATCCCTGGAAATTGGTTCTCCCCCTTGCGAAGGGGGAGTTAGAGGGGGTTTTGAACGATCCACACATGCAATAACCCCGATTCAATTGACACTGCCTGCTCAAAAGTTGATGATAAGTCCAGCGAAGAGATCTAGAATTCTCTTACTCAACTCATCTAACAGTAAAACACCACTCGAACAATAACAGGAGCTTTCTTTATGCGATTTACTATTCAGTCCTTTTTATCACTCAGTNTTCTTTGCGGTGGCATGCTGCTTAGTTCTGCTCCGTTGACTGCCGGGGAAAAATTGACTCCCATCTTTGACGGAAAGACTTTGGACGGCTGGGTGCAAAAAGGGGGCAAAGCCAAGTACCACGTTGAAGATGGTCAAGTTGTCGGGACCAGCACCACGGGAACTCCCAACAGTTTTATGACAACAAAAAAGCATTACAAGAATTTCATCTTGGAACTCGAATTCCTGCCTAGTCCAGTTTTGAATTCAGGCGTGCAAATTCGAAGCAACCATTACGACGAACCGAAAACATACACTTGGAAAGATGACAAAGGAGAAGAGAAATCCAAGGTTGTCCCAGCTGGTCGGGTGCACGGTTATCAAGTCGAAATCGATCCTTCAGATCGTGCCTGGTCCGGCGGTATCTATGACGAATCTCGCAGAGGCTGGCTGAACAATCTGGAAGAGAACGAACCTGCTCGCAAAGCGTTCAAAAAAGGGGAGTGGAATCATTACCGCATCGTAGCCGATGGCGACTCCATCAAAACCTGGATCAACGGCGTCCCCGCAGCTGACCTCAAAGATGGCCTCACCTCTACCGGGTTCATCGGACTTCAAGTGCATAACTACAAAGAAGATGGCCACGAAATCCGCTGGCGAAACATCCGCCTCAAAGAACTTCCGTAATTGCTACCAGTGTCTAAATTTCTCCAAAGAGTGCGTCTGGGCGCACCCTTTTTTTATGGTGGATTTAATTTTGAATACAGCACGACTACCAAATGTTGGGATACGCATCCGCTATCCCAACTTACAAAAATGATCCCACGTTACGTTGCTGGGTTTCGCTATCGGCTTACGGTATTACTTGGATTTACCGGTGGCTTTGATTTGGAAATCGTCGTAGAGGATTTCTCGTTGCGTTGTCGTGATGTTGACCTGGTCTTTTCTGGGATGTGCAAGCCCTTCTGATTCGAAGCGACCGACAAACTGATCATCAATCAATGTTTCCATTGCATCTCCCTGAATGCGGATAATAAGCGTGTGCCATTTTTCCGGGTCCAGATCGAGGTTGTGTCGGGATGATTTTGTTTTCAGCATTGCAACCAGAGAATCATCCAGTTTTTGCTTTGCCTTGCGTAAATTACGAATATCTAAACGAAAGATGCCTGTCTTGCCATCATACATCGTGAGAGATTTTGGTGTGATTGCAACATGACAAATATGCCCCGCGTGGGAAGATTTGCACTCTCTGTCGCGGTACATGATCGAAAATCGCTTGGATTCTTTAAACCGGAAACGAAGTGATACCTCTAAATCGCTTTGTGGTTCGATACGAATCGTATTGACGGAAGGATGATCAGCGTCTTCCGGGGTGATGCCAACCATGACACCGTCACGAATTGTCGAAGCACTTTTATACATTCCCCATTGTTTGCTCAGTTGCTTTGCAGAAAAATCGTCTTCAAATAAAACTTCTTGATAATGATCGGACGATATCGAAGCTGTTTGTGCGATACATTCAGCGGTTAAAAATGGTTGAGATAAAAGTGCAGCAGTGAGAAGAAAAAATTTCATGTTTTTAATTCCGTGCCTTTTCAGGCTCTAAGGTGAGGGGTTGAATTTGCTGGTACCATGCTCCGTTGTCGCACTCGTTGGAGGGACAGAAGCAAAATCAAGGATTGAGGACGCACTGGTCACAGTTGGCCTGGCACATTCGTGCCTTGCGGTTTGTTCAAATCGAATGCTCAGTGTAGTGTAGCACGGTGCCAATCTTCAAGCATATTGTTGCCAGCCGGGGAGGGTCTGCTGTGCGGACCACGATTTTGACACTCAACATAAGATGTTTCATTGCCATTATCGCATCTGCCATACCATGGATATGGTACGTAATAGCGTACCCTGCACAGCTTAATACAATATGATTTGAAGTGTTAGAGTTCACGCTTTAGCGTGCTTTTTGCGAACCGGCGGCAAGGCGTTAGCGTCTAATGGCACTTACTTTAGAAAAATACGTATCCCGCACAAGTTTCGGCATGGTTGTGAAACATAATATTCCGTTCAACAAAAAAACTGGACCTCGAATTTGACGAGGCTTTCAATCTTCTCAATGAGTTTGTGGACCTCAAACAAGCAGACCAAAGGCATCCGTTGCGATCCAATGCTGTCTACACAACAAGCGTTGTGTTGTGGATGCTCGTCTATCAACGTCTCAATCCCGATACCACACTCGAAGCGGCGGTCAAAAAAATGATCGACGCTAAACCGGAATTGCTCCCCAACAACAAACGAGTAACCGAAAGCACTCTTTCGAGCACCACCCTGGAACCCTTGTCATTACCCACAATTTGGGTTGAATTGTTGTTGGGTTGAATGTTGTATCT
>JAESQE010000155.1 GCA_016765335.1 Planctomycetaceae bacterium | reverse complement strand
AGGGGGAACGTGATATCCGCATGGCCAAGTTAAAGCAAAAGATCTCAGGTTGTTTCCGCGGTGCAGAGGGTGGCCACATCTTCGCCCGCATTCGTGGCTACATCTCCACCCTGCGTAAAAACGGACAAAATATCCTCGCAGGCATCGAATCCGCCTTCACTTCTACACCAATCCTGCCACACTGCGTTCTTACCGCTGAGTAGTTACATCAAAACCTTACTTTTTTCATACTCGGATTCAGCCTCCCTGACTACTTAATCAGCAATCAGGGACTGGATTTGCTCAGCTATTTCTTCAACAGTTTATCTTTGATTAGAAAGAACGTGATTGGAGGGATAATTAGTACGAACCCAACAAAAAAGCTCCAGCGGGGAAGAATGTAAGCCTTAATAATAAGCTGATCAACGAGTGCAGAGCCGATCACGGACCAACACAGGAAGAGAATCGCCATGGACCGCTGTGAGTTCTTTTCGTCCTCTGTAAGCGATTCCTGAGGCTTATCAGCAGCCTTGTTTTTAGATTTTGAGCCAGACTTTGCTCGCTTGCCAGGGGAAACATTCTGCGCAACGGCTTTGTCTCGTTCCCCAGGAGCATAAAATTTTGCAATTGCCTGGTTAATCTGAAGTGGCGTCGCGATTACAGATCGCATCGGCTTATTGAACCGCAAGCGAAACTCATCTTCCAGCTCGTGATCAGGCATATCAACACAAGCTACAAGCACAACATCTTCATCAATAAACAGAGGGAGCACCCGATTTCGCTTCACGACATTCTTAGGGACCATATCCAATACAGTATCGTCAGGTAGCACTGTTTCAAGATCAACAAAGGAGTGCTCTAATTCCTGTGCATAAGCCATGGCTGCCTTTTCAGCGGAGACCAACTTCATCTGCACACAGGCATCACGTTGCGATAAGCCACGCTTGTCTGCAAACTCTTCGACTTCTTTGATTTGGCTTTTATCGATATCACCCCAAGTACAAAGCACTTGCAGCATCGGCTTGGAGCCACTCGTTTCCCCTTGGTCAAATTCGCGTCCAAGAGATTCGTCATACTCTCGCTTACGCCCTGCATCGGTTAAACAGAGCATCGCTTTGGCAAGTTCATTCAGCAAATCCTGAGATTGGAGCATGAAATCACCAGAAGCATATTTCCGAACAACAGTGTTCAACTTCTTGTAATGCGCCCGGATTTTATCTGGATCATCTTCAAAGTCCACCAGACGTAATAAGTGATAATGTGTCGGAGGACGAAATTCTTCTGGAATTCCAAGCCACTGTTTATAGACATCAATTGCCAAGAGATTCTCTCCGTAGACTATGTGCACAAGTAATATAAAATAAACCGCAACTCAAATAATTGGCGATGAGCAACGACGCTCAACGCCAATTCATAGACCGCATTACTCAACATTATATTCAGTAGCCAGCAACTCCATGGCATCAACGCCACTAGAATCAAGACCGGAATCACGAACAATCTGCGTTGCAGCTTCCCGATTTCCTGTTACTTCTCGTGCTGTTGCATGAATTCGTCCATTGGCGTCGTAGCTGTAGGTGACTTCCACAGGCGAACCTTCTGGCAAATTCTCCGGGAGATCAACAATTCGGAAATCGCCAATCATGGTGCATGCTGCAGGATCTGATGCTTCCCCTTCAAGGATATGCACATGAATGGATCGCTGGTTCGCCGAATTTGTCACAAACTTTTGGCTCACACTGAACGGAATCTGCGTGTTGCGAGGAATCATAATATGATTGATTTTGCGACTCTTGTCCTTGGGATCGGTGATCTTAATACCCAAAGAATGGGAGTTCACATCACTTGTAACAACAGAGCGCAATCTCTCAAGCACTGATTTTGCAACTTGTGATTCTCCACCAGTCGCACGAGCTTCCAAGATCGCAGCATGAATTGCAGCCCCTTGAGAAACGGCTTCTTCAGGAGAAACATCACGAGAAGGTTCCCGACCGCCGACTTCAACCAGCATTTTTTCAACAGCAGGCATGTAGGTTGAACCACCAACCAGAACAATATCATCTAGGTCTCCAGGTTGCACTCCTGCCTGCTGCATAACCAACTCGGTGGTATCACGCGTACGTTGCAGTAAATCTGCGGTCATGCGTTCGAAGTCACCTCGTGTCAGTGCAACAGTTAACGTTTTTCCCTGGTAATAAAGGCTGACTGGCACTTGGGCTTTATCACTCAAACTCAACTTGGCAGATTCGCATTCCTGGTTGAACTGCAAAAGAGTTTCGGGATCTTCACGCGGGTCTGAGCCATGTTTTTGCAGAAACTGTTCGCATACATGATCGACAACTCGGCGGGTCCAGTCCAACCCTCCCAGCATCACGTCGCCATCGGTCGCAAGTACTTTGAAGTTTGTCGGAGTATATTTCACAACCGTCACATCGAAGGTTCCTCCCCCAAGGTCGTAGACCATAATCGTTTTACTCTTAAAGCCTGCTTTCTGAATTCCTAGCTCTCCCTTAATCCAGGCATAGGCAAGCGTGGCTGCTGTTGGCTCGTTGATGATATCAACAACGTTTAAGCCCGCGATTCGTCCAGCATCCTGAGTTGCTTTTCTACGAACATCGTTGAAGTAGTAAGGCACGGTGATGACAGCATTGACAATAGGACCGATGCGTTCTTCTGCGTCTTGCTTCATTTTCTTCAGAATCAAAGCTGATAGAAATTCAGGGGTCAGCTTTTTGTTCTGGTAAACAACAAAGAAATCTTTATTTCCCATTTGTCGTTTGACAGCTTCGACAATGCGTTGTGGATCTTCAACTGACATCCGCTCAAAGCTGGGACCAACAACGACTTGACCATCGTCACTTAAAATAATGATCGAGGGAGTGATAGTTTTGCCATCCGCATTATCAATAGGATCCGGCTCTCCATTTTCACCCAGACGTGAAATCGATGAAAACGTTGTTCCGAGATCGATACCGACAGTGTTGCCTTCAAGAAACTGCATGTGTCACCTACTAAAGAAGTTTTCAATTTCAACCACTGCAAAATGAAATTGCCTATGCACCGAAAACCTGCTGCTGCCAAAGAACAGACAACACCGATTTTCAACCAAAGCACAATCACTGTCTACTGTAATTGAAGATGTGGGTTTGTTTGTGAATCAAAAGACTGGTGATGTATTGTGATAAGCTAGTAGATTGGTTTCAAGACTCAGGCGGCCTTCACGGCAAGATAGGCAAGGAGAATTCCTCACCCGTGCCACTGTCCACACGAACACACCGGTGTCTTTATTCAAGCAAAAAAACGCTCCGAGTCTTTTGCAAGGCTCGGAGCGTTTGAGGTATTTCACTGAATGGAATACTGCTCAACACCACACTTTTGACTAAAAGTTCGAAAGCAAATCAAGCAGCCCTTGATCACCAAATAATTCATTAACCGAGGAATCACTCGACTGAAGTGAAGATTCAGTTGAAGAATCCGATGATTTCTTGTCTGTCGAACCTGAAGTGCGATCTTGATCATCCGAGGACTCCTCAGCCTGATAGACCAATGAAGAACTGCTCTGAGAGTTCTGAGTCGAACTCGTCCCGCTACTAAGCACGAAAACGGGAGCTGCTGGTGGTGGCGTCACTGGAATTGCAGGTGCGTTATATGCTCCCACTGTCACAGCAACCCAGGTCAGAGAACCATCCCATCGAACTCCTTTCTGATTCAGGAAGTTAGTCCCTTGAGAAAGGGAATTCCACCAAGCCCCATCATCAAGTCTTCCCGCGACATCATCTTTGCCATCTCCGTTGAAATCGCCAACGACAACATCATTCCAATTAACAGTCGATGACCATTTTCCCCAAGCTGATGTCGCAAATCGACTACCTTGAGAGACGCCTGTAAACCATCTGCCACTGTCTGCTCGTCCTGTGATATCGGTCAGTCCATCGCCGTTGAAATCTCCCACATTGACATCCTGCCAATTCACCGTTGAACTCCATTTTTCCCAAGCTGATGTCGCAAACCGATCACCTTGCGAAACTCCTGTAAACCATCTTCCATTGTCTGCTCGTCCTGTGATATCGGCCAGTCCATCGCCGTTGAAATCTCCCACATTGACATCCTGCCAATTCACAGTTGAACTCCATTTTCCCCAAACGGATGCCTGGAAATTAGTACCATTTGAAATCCCAGTCCACCAGTAACCGGCATTCCCGCGACCTACAATGTCATCGAGTCCATCGCCATTGAAGTCGCCAACTTGAATATCTTGCCAATACGATGGGGTATTCCATTTACCCCATAAGCGATTCCCAAATTGAGTCCCTTGAGCCTCAGCTGCCCACCATGCACCGCTGTCAGTCATCCCAAGTAAATCGTCCCGACCATCGCCGTTAAAGTCACCTACAACAACATTGGTGAAGGTCGCTCCCCAATGAGTCCAGCGGTACTGATTGAATGTCGTACCATCAGACAAACCAATCCACCACTCGCCATTGTTATTTTGCAGAGCAACATCGTCTCGACCATCGCCATTGAAGTCACCAGTCTTTACTTCAAGAACTCCTTGGGAAGCTGCCCCTGAAGATCCCCAAGATTCAGTTTGTCCGTTCGCGACACCACCATTGAGTGAAGTGACGCTCCAGTTAAACTGACCACCGTCAATTGCTAAACCAGCAATCCCCTGAGCATTATTTACAACTGGTCCCAAAGAGCCAGGAACTGCGTCAACAAGAACGTCATCGAAGGCCATTCCATCAAATGGGATTTCGAAATTGTCATAAGCCTGAATCTTCACATAAACAGTTTGATTCAAATTCAAGCCGTTATCTGCTGCAAATGCACTTAAGTCGTATTGTTTAAGCTGATACTCTTGGGTTGATGCCGGCCCTGTCAGGCTCTCAAGTCGATACCAATTTGTGCCATCAACACTCAAAGAAATCCCATCACCTTCCACTGAACCTGTAAACATCGCAGGGAGCGGATGATCTTCGTCGTTGAACTCCCTTTGATTCATACTCAGCATTATCTCGCTGAAGTTAGTTCCATTGAAACTGAATTGAGCTTCATTCAAGCTATTTGCTGCTTCATTCGATGAAGAATCAAATGTCAGATGATTTGCACCGTTGGCAGGACCATTCGCAGTCGTTACTTGAATACGCCCCACATTCGTTGAACTTGTTGTCCATTGAGTTAGTGTTCCTGATTCAAAATCGTCAAAGAACAATGCTTCTCGTTCTTCTACATTTTTTACTTGGATAGTAATCAATGCAGTATCAGACAGCGAAGGCATTCCACTATCCGTGACTTTGATACCAAGGCGGAAGACTCGATTCGTTTCGTAATCGATCAGGGTCGGATCATCGACTCGAATTACTCCGGTCATCGAATTGATTGAGAATGCTCCGGTCTCATTTCCTGAGGTGATTTCATAAGCAAGAGCATCACCAGCATTGGGGTCGCTGGCCTGCACATGCCCTACTATTAATCCCGGTAAAGGATCTTCATTCAAGTAGATCAACTGATCTTCAACAACAGGTGCATAATTCACCAAACTGCTGTTAGACAAGCGAATATTATCAAATGCGATCCCGTCTGATTCTACAGGAAAATTATCAAACTGCTGAAGCTTCAGGAAGAAGTTGGTGCTGATATCAATCCCAACTTCTGCGGCAAAAGTTGTCAGGTTGAAACTGAATTGCTGATACTCGTTGGTTGAAGTATTCCCCGTCAAACTAACCAAACGGTACCATGTATGCCCGTCAGAACTGATGGCCACTCCGTCTGCATCAACTGATCCATTAAACACTGCGGGCATAAAGTGATCTTCATCAAGATATTCCCGTTCCATGAATTCGAAGAACAGTTGCTCAGCCCCATTCGGATTCACTTCAAGAATCACTTCATTCAATGAGCCTTCATTATCAATCACACTTGAATCAAGCAGAAGGTGTTTTTTTCCTTCAAATGGTTGATACAAATCTGTCACCCAAGCTCGTCCCAGGCGGGAACTCTTTGTGACCCAGGGTGAGCCAGCAGGCAGTGGTGTTCCTGGAGGATTAACGACCGAATAAGATTCAAAGCCATCAAAGAATGGCACTCTGGCTCCATCATCCAGGTTCAGCAGGTCAATATGAATCGTCCCCACATCACTCAGTGAAGGCACACCATCATCAGTCACTCGAACTTGAAGNTCNAACNCNGGNTACAATTCGAAGTTGATCGCAACCGGATTANNAACGGTGATTTCACCAGTTANCGAATCGATGGCAAAAGCACCTGCGTTGTTACCAGAGATAATTGTAAACGTCAACTGATTGACCGGATTCAAATCCTGGTCACTGGCGACAACAATTCCAACTGATGTTCCAGCAGGAACATTTTCTTCAATCTGGAAGTTCTGGTCATTAATTACAGGGCGATCATTAATATCATTCAAGTCGATCGTTGCATCAGCTTCAATAAACAGACCTGCAACATCTGTCGCACGGATAACCAAAACAAACTGCAGAGTCACTTCAAAGTCCAACTCAGCAGTGTTGTCAACAGTGATCTCCCCTGTGGCAGAATCGATGTCGAATGCACTGTTGGTGTTGCCAGATTCGATAGTATAAACCAGGACGTCCAATCCATCTTCATCATTGGCATTCATCAGACCAACAAAAGTACCGAATGCTGAGTTCTCGTCGATTCTGAAGAACTCGTCATTCATCGTTGGCGTTTCATTAATGTCATTCAAGTCGACTCTAATCACCGCTGTGTCGGTCAACATTTCAGGACCATCATCGGTCACCTGAACAATCAGATCAAAGAAGGGCATGGTCTCGAAATCGAGCAACGCAGAATTGTTAACAGTAATCTCGCCTGTGACTGCATCAATAACAAAGGCATTGCTCGGATCTCCTGCAATAATGGAATAGGTAAGCGTGTCGCCATCAACATCCAAGGCAGTTGGCGTTCCAACAACTGTTCCCACAGGAGAATTTTCGTCAATCGCAAACGATTCATCTGCGACATCAGGAGCATGATTAATAATCAAATCCAGAACGTATTCCCCTTCGCCTGAACGAGAAATAATCTCAATCTCATAAGTACCTGCTACAGTAGCAATGAATGAAAGTTCTGCATTTCTTCCATCGATGGCAGAATTCTCATCAAAATCGGCCATTAAGCCATTCGGATCCCGAACAAGTAGAGCTGCATCTAAAGAATTCAACGGCGTTCCAAATGGATCATCCAACGGAGTACTCGTTGAGAGGTACAACGCATCCCCGACACCCAAAGTCACGGTGTAAACATCTAGCGGGAACAGACCTAGCTGAGCAACCTGGAACTGATGGATGGTGTCCGAGCCGGGGACACCATCTCGACTGTTCAGAGCATTTGATGCCAAATCGCGAATCGCAGATTGATCACCATCAATGGTTAACTGATACCTTCCGGCTTGCAGTGGTGCTACACCAGGATCAATCGTCAAAGTGACAATACGATCTCCATCAAATGATGGAGTCACTAAAATGGAGACATCATCAGCAGTACCAAACAGTCCATCTGCACCAGCCTCAATTAATTCAAAATTCGCAGCCAGAGTCGCTGACGGAATCGTCAGTCGCTCACTGAATTCAATATCAAGTGTAGAAATACTTGCGTTAGTATTCCCCGCATTCGGGGTCACCATCACAACACGAGGTCCAGACAAATCTGGGATCGTCGTTCCGGTTGAAAGACCGAATGCAATCACATTGAGAGTATCTTCAATTCCAGCAAATCCTTCGCCAGGGACGAAGAAATCATCACCAAAATCGACATCAACATCATCAGCTGTTCCCCAAATCAGGTCTGCACCAACTCCGACGGTATTAGGCAGGTTACCNCCTTGATCCATCAGGTTGGGTGATGAATTGAACTGATTCGTATGCCAGTTACCGAAGTAGTGACCCGCTTCATGGGCAGCAATGTTTCCAACACCAGTACCGATCAAATCGATGATGCTTGCTCCGGCTGCAATTTGATACTGATTCAACGAATTCGGATTACTGGCATCTGCACTGAGTAGATCCAACAGAATGACTGCTGTTTCTTCAGTTTCAANGTTACCNACATCGATTGACTGGGCNATACCAATGGTTCCAATCCCCAGTTGTCCAATCGTTCCACCAATAATCAAACGACTGACATTTGCTTGACCGAATGGGTCTGCATGATCTCGACTATTAAGGATTTCAATATCGAACTCGCCATCAATACCTGAGGTATCGAAGTCACCATTGTTCCCTAAAACTCGCATATCCTGCGAGAGACTTTCGGTCACAGAGGCAATAATCGCATCGATCACAGCATCTTCATCTGCCCCAGTCAGTCCCCACCCCGGCAAGAACGATGTCAGTCCCGACAAAGTCGCATTTCTGACTGGACCGCCAAAGATTCCAGGATTAACCGTAGCACCATCAAAGTCCAGGAAGNGAATCTGATGATTACCTGGAGCCTGCGTTTCCAATTCCGGTCGGAAGACATCCAGATTTAAGTTATAAGCACCTGCTCCTCCTGTGATAGATACATAGTAAGTACCAGCTGTGTCCGTCACCCAGGAAAGTGCAGCGTTCCCGTTGTTTCTTAGCGGGGAGACAAGCGGGTTAATAGACGATGCATTCTGACTAGACCGCATAAGCAGTTGACCGGACGCATCATAAAAGCCCAGTGTCGTTCCCGCACCAGTATTCCAGGCACTGAAGATATCACCGTCATTCAGATCGACTTCAAAGAAATCGACATCCGTCGTAGAAACATCAATCCCAATGCTTACGTCATAGAACCCGGTACTTGCATTACCAATACCTGTGCTGGAATCAAATGGATCACCAATAAATTGCCCACCAAACCCGAACACCGCTACGAAATAATCTCCCGTTGAGGTGACATCATACTCTAAGAATGAATCGAGTGTGAATTGTCCACCACTAAAGTCGTCATCATTCGATGCAACCCGAACTCCATTAGAATCGTAAAGTGCAATGTACGAGTCCAATGAACTCCCATTATCCCTTGCATCAATATCAACAAGAATATTCGATCCAGACTGCACATTGCGAACAGCATAGAAGTCGTAATCGCCGGAACTATTTCCGAAAGGGCCATCGCCAATAAATTCAGAAGCAACGGCTAACTCACCTGAAACAATATTCGTTTCGGTTGCCTTGTTGATGTCACCATCGTCTTCGGTTGCATTGATATTTACAACCGTCAGTGATGCATCTCCGATTGTACCTGTAATTTGCACATTCGGATCTTCACCGATATCAAATCCCAGCGGAACCTGATTCGCTTGAGCAATGGTATCATTCACTTCGATTTCACCAACAGTTGTTATTGCTACAGGATTCACCGCAAATGTATTTGTATTCGATTGTGGGCCCAGTGTTGCAATGAACTCCTCAAGACTCACTCCTTCTGGCAAGAACGCTGTCATTGCAGCAGGCGACGAATTCAACGCAGCAGTCTTCTCCAACTGACCTGATTTTGAATAGGAAGATGAATTGAGGGCCAAGTTAGAAAGATAGCCTGTCACACCATTCAAGTCAGTCAAGTCTCGTAACGCCACTGTCGAGTCGTTATTTGGGTCAACTTCAAAGCCAATCGAATCTGCAAGAACTGTCAGCACGTATTCTCCTGCAACTCCAGGAGATGAGAGCACTACTCGGTAAACCCCATCGGCTGTAACTTCATAGTTAAGAATTGCCAGATCGATATTTGTTGGATCTGCTCCCAAAGGCATCGCTGAAGCCGTTGCCAGGGTTGTACCACCTAAATCCTGTAATTCTAAAGTCGCACCACTGAAATCTTCGACGAGTCCAGCCAGCACAATTTCAATCTTCTCACCAACGCGTCCAGTCAGATCTATCAGATAATGATCTTCATCAAATGCAGTCTCGGTTTGACCAAGAACAGCATACCGCTCGACACCAAAATCAATCAATGCATCATCAATTGCAACAGGTGTAAAGGCAGACGAGTTACCACCGACTGCCTGTTGTTCCAGCGTTGCGTTAAGATACACGTCCAGTTCGAGTGTGTCCGCTACAGTTGAGGTGATACGAATACTATAACCTTGTGAGAACGGAAGCAGTTCCCCAGAAACAACCAGAGTCTCTCCGGGGGTAGTCGTTGAAAACGCTTGATTCAACTCCACAATTTCCAGAGTCACAATCGCATTAGGATCAGTAGGCGTAATAACCGCAGAGAATAACTCTCCAGCTTGCCCGTAGAAATCAAAGACTGCTTCATCGCCAGGCCCAGTCAAAGTAATCTGACGATCCTGATCCGCAAAGACTTGAGAACCCAAGGGGCTTAGGCGAACAAAATTCAAATCAGCCAGATTCGTTACAGTAATTGTGACAACTTCAGTACTGGTTACAGTTCCTGCACCATCATCACCAACTTGAATGAGCAAATTAAACAAAGGAGTGACTTCAAAATCAACCGCTCCAGGATTCTGAATCGTAATTTGCCCTGTGCTTGCATCGATTGCAAACGCATTCCCATTATTCCCTCCGATGATCGAAAAGATCAGGTTATCTCCATCTTCATCAGTCGCAATGACTGTACCAACTCCAATGCCAGCACCAGTATGTTCCAGGATAGAAAAACTCTGCCCCGGCGTAATCACTGGAGCATCATTGACATCGATCAAACTGATGGTCACATCAGCCTGTGCAGAAAGAGGTGTAATAGTTCTTTCTGATACCTGTACTCTTAACACAAAAACAGGATTGGTCTCGAAATCGAGTGCCGTTGGGTCAGCAACCGTGATGACCCCAGTCGCCGAATCAATCGCAAATGTCCCTGTGGTATTCCCCGCGATGATAGAGTAAGCAAGAGCATCGCCCTCAGGATCAGACGCAGCAACGGTCCCAACAGGAGATCCCGCAGGTCTGTTCTCAGCAACAGACATATTTTGATCTAAAATAACTGGAGTTGTATTTACCAAATTCACAATCTGTGCAGTCACTGTGTACTGCCCGAGACTTGCGTAATCAGAGTAACCATCGTCAACAGTTCTTACACCAACGCCATCAACTCGAATGTGATAGATCCCCGCTCCAACTTGTGCACTAATAGTCGCGTCAAGTTCATTAGTTGGATTACTTGCCCCCACCAGATTGCCGCTATTATCATAAAGTTCGGCTAAAATATCGAGATTCGGACCGCGTTCAAAAGCAGTCACATCAATCGTAAGATCAGTTTGACCTCCCACTTCAAAAGTAATCCAGTCGTTATCATTTCTCTGTTCGATAATTCCTGACAGATTATACATGCCCCCGGTAAGAACTCCCGGGACTCCGTTCAACGGTGTTCCATTGTTAATATCATTCCCATGATCATCTGCACGATATCCAAAGCCATTATTGGCTGTAATGATTGTCAGATCGTCTTCAGTTTCGGTGGCATTTGCATACTCGCCACTACTCCACTGTGTCACTTCCTGATAATACCCAACTCCCATAATAGGAGCCCAACCAGTTGCACCTGCTCCATGACCATCGTAGTAAGTTACGCTCCCTTGACCATCGTGAGACAGCCCCAGTGTATGACCAACCTCATGGGAGATAACTTCCCCAACCGCTTTTTCTTGACCGCCACCCAGATTATCCTGGAATCCAAATGCAGGGGTATCGATGTTGCTTGAAAAGGAATTTAAGAACGCGACCCCGCCAGCCGAGGCACCAAGCCAGGCACCATCATCGCCAGCAATGACAACACGCACGCCCCACTGAGTATCGGCTCCTCCTGTGTTTTGTAGCCGATCAAGAGCAGGCTCTTCGGTTGTAATATCCACATCAAATGGTGCGAAGTCTTCTACCACCCGCTGCCAGATTCGCTGAATTCGCTCACGTTCTGCGTCATTAAATGTTGAGCCGTCTCCATCCAGACTGTACGCAGGAGAAACAATATCCGCTCCACCAGTCACCTGGCTATTCCAAGCTGTTCCCGTTGTCGTGTGCCCATTAAAATCAAGATAAATCAACATGTCCGCATCGGGCTTGCCGTGCAGAGCGAATGTATCTGCCAACGGGAAAGGCGCTACAGGTTGAGTATCAGTCGGACCAGGATTATTTATTAACTCCAACGCAGGATTATAAACAGAAGAGATGTGCATCTGATGCTCATCTTCGCCAGTTTCCTCTACCGGAGCAAAATCGTCCTCAAGTCCTGTTGTCCCCGAAAGGAGCATTCGCTGCTCCATTTCCTCAACAATTTGAGTGAATCTCTCCGCCTTACTCTGACGACGAGAAGCACTTTTCGGAGTTCGAGAGCCGATTGACTGCAATGAGTGGCTCATCACCATACTGGAAATACGTGCAAACAATGTTGGTACTGACATTTTTCACCTTACCCAAGGCCCTTTTAGAGCAAAAGCCCAGGCATTTTTATTGGGAATGAGATAATTTTGAACAAAGATTGAGATTCTTGATCCTATCTAGCACTAGAATCCATTTTCAAGAACTTAATTAGAAAATTCCTCAATTTTCATTCAGTCAGCAATGTTTCTCTATTTTACCAGTGGGATTTTACAGCCTCTCATTGCGTAAACACCTGTTTTCTAGCAGGAAAAAGCCATGCAATCGAAATAGATTAACTTTGGGAGTATATTGTCTCCAGATATATAATATCTCCTTCTAATCACCCAAAGTCAGCGAAAGAGAGTGACTCCGAGGGCATGTGTGTCACTGGCAACAGTGCTGTTGCGTTCTGGCTTCCGCCGTTTTAGTCACATGCGGCCTCTTGCTAATCCTAATTATTACAAGCGATAAACCGTCGTTCGTGTCGTCACCTTCCCTGTTTCTGCTACAAAATATCAGAAACTCCTGCCCTCACCCCCACACAAATAATGTTCACAAAAAGATTCCCGTTTCCCCACCCCTGCAAGTTTTCAAGATCAATTAAGCTCCCAGGTATTGCGGATTAAGCACAGCTAAATCATCCACTACAAACAGGCCATCTTTGCGAATAAGCACGTCATCAAACCAGACTTCGCCACCACCAAATTCTGGTGTTTGAGCCAGGATTAAATCCCAATGCACTGCACTGCGGTTGCCGTTATCTGCTGTGGTGTAAGCATTTCCCGGGGTAAAGTGCAAAGATCCGCCAATCTTTTCATCGAACAAAGTATCCAGAATCGGCTGTTGAATTTCGTAATTGACCCCTAGCGAAAACTCTCCAATAAACCTTGCTCCCTCGTCAGTATCCAAAATTGCATTCAAACGCTCGGTTTCACCCGTGCAACTCGCTTCCACAATTTTCCCGTCCCGAAACACAAAGCGGATATTCTGGAATACCGTCCCCTGATATCGCGAGGCAATATTGTAAGTAATCTCCCCGTTAACGCTGTCTCTCACGGGAGCAGTAAAGACTTCGCCATCTGGAATGTTACGCCGCCCGTTACACGGAATCACCGGAATATCTTGAATCGAGAACGAAAGATCCGTGCCCGGCGAAACGATCCGTACTTGATTCGCTTTGAGCATTCGCTCAATCAACGGCTGCTGAGCTTTTTCCATCGCTGCATAGTCTGCGGTACAAACTCGATAATAAAACTCTTCAAACGCTTCGGTACTCATATTCGCAGACTGTGCCATCGAAGCAGTCGGATACCGAAGCACTACCCAGCGGGTTTCGGGCACTCGAATTTCAAAGTGAACCGGCTGCACGTAATGTTGTTGATAAGCCTCTAACTTTTCAGCAGGCACGTCTGAAAACTCCGCGTTATTATCCGAAGCTCGAATCCCGATGTAAGCATCCATCTGCTTCATGCGGGCAGCATCTATCTCTGCAATCGCCTTCAATGTCGCGACATCTGCAGAGCAAATCAAATCCCGCAAGATGCGATTATTTCGAAGCTCCACAACAGGAATCGCTCCAACGTCCCGCACTTTTTTAACGAGCAAACTCACTAATTCAGGGCAGGGCAGATCAAAAGCCTCAATCAGCACTTTCTCCCCAGCCTTCAATTCACAACTATGACCAACCAATACATCCGCCAAACGATCCTTACGACTATCCATGAGATCCGCCTATTTCCTTTTTAGTTTTAAAAAAATTTGATATCAAAGTACGCACAAAAAGAAAGACCCCACCAAAGCCTAGTTGCTTACTCTTATTTCGATTGATTGCATCCTGAACGAGTTCATCGACCTCGCTCCATTTTTTTACAATATGCCTCTGCACCTTCTCCGAAGGGGAATACTGACTCGCATGAGACTGAATATACCCAGAAAGCTCCATGATCTCGATCAATACACTGGGAGAGATAATGAGACCTTCGTACTCAAGTCGGAATTCAATACTACTTCCAAGTGAAATGACCTGGCAGAAATCTATCCCCCCATCAAGCATCATATTATACCACTCTCCTCCTGAATCAAATTGAGGATCATTTAATAATTCTTTCATACTCTCTCGTAAATCAATAATGGCACTTGGACTCAATTCAGGATCTGCTTCATCACTAGAGACTTCACGAAGATAACGGTCAATCACAGGCAAATAATATTCAAATGCCCGCGTATCCATAAACATAAAGGCTTCTTCATAGTAGACTGGGTTTGTCAAAAACAATTCGTAAGCCTGAGAAATCGACAGCCCACCAAAATTTCTCCATGCACACTGACCATCCAGGCATCCCCCGAAATCTTTTTCGACAGGCAAGGGCGATGCTGGACGACTTAGTCGAAATGCCGATTGATCGTTATCCGTTTCATTATCCATCAACAGCCCCCTTTCTTCAGCGATTGCATTGATTTCTAATTGATGTTTAAACAAAACAGTGCAAGCACACCATTCTACCACGCAGCGAGTTAATCAGGGAACCCTTCAATGAATCAAGTTTCAGATATCTCCCGTTCCATCCATCAACTTACTAGACAAACAAGAAATCAAACGCTTAGGATAACGTTTACGACTACACCCTCCCGAGACATTTTCTTAATGGAACTGTTCGACAATGATTTCAAAACTTTGTAACGGCTTAATTTCCTTTTGCCTTATTCTCATATTAACTCAATCCACTCTGCAAGCACAGAATTGGGAAATAGGGCTGTCTCGTCTGGATATCACGCCGACCGAACCGCTACGGCTTTCAGGGTACGGCAACCGTTCT
>JAESQE010000154.1 GCA_016765335.1 Planctomycetaceae bacterium | reverse complement strand
AATTGGTTCTCCCCCTTACGAAGGGGGAGCTAGAGGGGGTTTTCGAACCATTTTTAATACCCAAGCTGTATTCGAGAACCTCTGGGATTCAATTAATAGAGGTTCTCATATATCGAAGATCTGGTTTTAGGTTCAGATCGTGCTTGAAATCAACTTTATGGTTGTAATTATCTGATTGCTGATACATAATAGCGTGTGAATATGAATCCTGCCCGTCGGGTCACGTGTCCCGGCTACCGTATCTGTGAGGGATATTTCTCTTGCGGCCCCCGTTTTGTTTTGTCCCCGGTCTGAGTGCAACTGCTCGGAGATTAATGGGAAATCTACAAAATAAAGAGACGTGGCTCGCAACGACCTCGCGACGGATCGGCTTACTCGACAACGTGTTTTGCGAATTTCGTGAAGCGTTGTCCGATGTCCGTTTCCGGCCTGTTTGTATTATGCGATAGGTAGATTGCCGTTACGGACTGAGTTCCTGCCCAAGGTTCCGGTCATTGCTATGAATAAGATTTTACTTCGTTCATTTTTTGCTGTCATTATAAGTTGTTCGATTTTCTCTGCCTTCACTCTGATTGCTGAAGAGCAAAAGAAAGAAGATAAGCCCGCAGAATCTACGGGGCGGCTGGTCAGCTATCACACACAAATCAAGCCAATTTTCCAGGCTCACTGCCAGGGCTGTCATCAACCTGCCAAACCGCAGGGTGAGTACGTCATGACAGAACTTTCTGCGTTGTTTGCAGGAGGTGAATCTGGGGCCCCGGCGATTGTCCCGGGAGATTTAGAAAAAAGTTCGCTTCTGGAACAGATCATTCCAGAAGATGGCGAAGCGTTAATGCCCAAAGACAAGCCATCTTTGAAGGCTACTCAGATCACTCTGATTCGAACCTGGATTCTTCAAGGTGCTAAGGATGATACACCTGAGTCTGCCAAGAGAATTTATGATGCTGAGCATCCTCCTGTTTATTCCAGTGCTCCGGTGATTACTTCATTGGATTATTCTCCTGATGGAAAAATACTTGCGGTTTCTGGTCATCACGAAGTTCTCATTCACAAAGCTGATGGCAGCGGATTGATTAAGCGGTTCATTGGTGTTTCGGATCGAATTGAATCGGTTGCTTTTTCTCCTGATGGGACGCGGCTGGCAGTGACTGGCGGTGCTCCTGCAAGAATGGGAGAAGTGCAAGTCTGGGACGTAAAAACAGGCGAATTGCAACTTTCTGTTCCGATTACCTACGATACGGTTTACGGTGCCTGCTGGTCTCCTGATGGAAGCAAAATTTCGTTTGGTTGTGGAGACAATTCTTTACGTGCGATTGATTCAAAAACGGGTAAAGAAATTCTCTTTCAGGGATCGCATGGCGATTGGGTTTTGGATACTGCGTTTTCGCTTGATGGATCTCACGTGGCCTCGGTTGGTCGCGACCAGACAGCTAAGCTGACTGAATTTGAGACACAACGTTTTGTCGATAATATTACATCAATTACTCCAGGTGCTCTTAAGGGGGGACTGGCTGCGGTTGACAGGCATCCGCTGCGAGATGAAATTTTGATCGGTGGAGCCGACGGCGTGCCTCGTACTTATCGCATGCAACGACTCACGATTCGAGTGATTGGTGATGATGCCAATCAGGTTCGACAATTCCCAGCGATTAAAGGACGAATTTTCGATGTTGCTTTTAGCCCTGATGGCAAGCAAGTCGCAGCCGGTAGTAGCTTAGATGGCTCTGGCTATTTGTCCTTGTACGCTTACGATGTTGACGGGGCGCTTCCCGATGAGATGAAAAAGATTCTTGAAAAACGGGTTTCAGCTCGAAACGCAGAAGAGAAGAAAAAAGTACAGGAGTTCCGCACAGCTGGGATTAGTCAAACTGCAACAACGCAAATGCCGGGCAATGGTATCTATGCATTGGCTTATCACCCTGATGGCAAGCAAATTGCGGTCGCAGGAGCAGATGGCACGATCCGTCTTTTAAGTACAGTTGATGCAAAAACGATCAAAGAATTTTCTTCTGTTCCACTGACAAAAAACACTCAATTGGCAAGTTCTCAAACCGAGTCCAGGAAGTTCAGTGAACAAGAAACTGGCGACGCAAAGCCACTTCCGCAAGGGGTAAAAGTTGTTGAGTTGCGATTCAGTCCTGATCGAATTGTCTTAAGTAATCCGATTGATTATTCACAGGTTCTTGTGAATGCAAAACTAGATTCGGGCGATGTCATTGATGTCACCCGGGAAGTCGCCTACACAATTGATCCTTTGGTTGCCAAGATTGATAAGCATGGATTACTTCAACCGCAGGGGAATGGTCAGAAAATATTGACCGCCAGTTATGCTGGAAAATCAGCAACGGCCTCGGTGTTGATTTCTGGAATGGAAAAAGAGTTATCTGCTGATTTT
Source organism: Planctomycetaceae bacterium (assembly GCA_016765335.1). Taxonomy (GTDB): domain Bacteria; phylum Planctomycetota; class Planctomycetia; order Planctomycetales; family Planctomycetaceae; genus Rubinisphaera. Next base: position 7,990 of record JAESQE010000154.1, on the reverse strand, counting down.
TATCACGACGTAGCACCACTGCTTTCAAAACTTGGATGCACACAGGGTACTTGCCACGGTTCAGCCAAGGGTAAAGGTGGCTTCAAGTTTTCGCTGCGAGGATACGACCCCATNCTTGATGTGCGAGGCCTGACAGACGATCATGCTTCTCGCCGGGTGAATATTGCTGTGCCTGACGAATCGCTCGCTCTTTTGAAAGCGATTGGCGGAGTCCCTCATTCAGGAGGGCAATTGACAACAGTTGATCATAAATACTACCGGATTATGCGAACTTGGATTGCAAACGGTGCAAAGCTGAGTTTCGATCTTCCTCGTGTGACCAGCATCGAAGTGTTCCCTAAGAATCCGGTCATTCAAACGGTTAATTCTTTGCAACAGATTCGAGTGATTGCCACTCATTCAGATGGAAGTACTCGTGATGTTACGCGAGAAGCATTTATTGAAAGTGGTAACTCAGAAGTTGCTGAAGCGAACGACTCTGGACTTTTGATTGCAGTCAGACGTGGCGAAGCTCCGATTCTTGCTCGTTACGAAGGTTCCTATTCTGCAACCACGTTAACAGTGATGGGAGATCGTAGTGAGTTCAAATGGTCTGAACCAGAATTTTATAACCGTATTGATGAACTGACCGCTGCGAAGTGGAATCGATTGAAAATCCTTCCTTCAGATGTTTGTACCGATGCAGAGTACATCCGCAGGGTCACTTTGGATATGACTGGTCTGCCGCCATCGATTTCTGCGGTCAAAACGTTTTTGGCTGACGAGAGACCTTCTCACACAAAACGAGATGCCTTGGTTGATTACCTGGTTGGCTCTGAAGATTATGTTGAGCAGTGGACCAATAAATGGGCAGACCTGTTGCAGGTTAACGGTAAGTTCCTGGGTCGCGAAGGAGCAACTCTGTTTCGCGGATGGATTCGGGAGCAGATCTCTTCGAATCGGCCTTACGATCAGTTTGTGCGTGAACTCATCACCGCATCCGGCTCAAACAAAGCGAACCCTCCTGCTTCTTACTGCAAAATTTTGCGGGATGCAGAAGGCACCATGGAAAACACAACCCAGTTGTTCCTGGGAGTACGTTTCAATTGCAATAAATGTCATGACCATCCATTTGAACGATGGACGCAGGATCAATATTACCAGACAGCTGCATTTTTCTCTCAGTATGAGTTGAAAAGAGCACCGGAAAGTAAAGGCAAAAACTTGGGAGGATCTGCTGTTGAAGCTGGAAAACCTCTTTATGAAATTGTAAGTGATAAGACGACTGGAGAGATGACGCATCTTCGAACCCAGGAAATCGTGGCACCTACGTTCCCTTACCACAGCAAATTTGAAGTTCCTGAAAACGCAACACGCAGGCAACAAATGGCCGCCTGGATTTCCTCTCCCGATAATTCCTACTTTGCACGAAGTTATGTGAACCGACTTTGGGGTTACATGTTTGGTGTCGGGATTATCGAGCCGATCGATGATATTCGAGCAGGCAATCCTCCGACCAATCCCGAGCTGCTTGACTATCTGGCTCAAGAATTTATTGACAGTAAATTCGATGTTCAGCACGTGATGCGTTTGATTTGCAAGTCTCGCACTTATCAACTTTCGTTGGCTACTAACCGATGGAATGAAGATGATCACATCAACTTCTCACATGCAGAAGCTCGCCGACTGCCAGCTGAAACTCTCTTTGATGCGATTCACCTGGTGACCGGATCACAGACAAAAATCCCAGGTGTGCCCGCTGGAACACGGGCAGCTGCATTGGCTGATGTTCAGATCAAATTGGCAGACGGATTTTTGAATAGTCTGGGACGCCCAACGCGAGAAAGTTCTTGCGAATGCGAACGAATTAACGAAGTGCAACTTGGCCCCGTGATGGCTATGGTTTCTGGTCCAACAGTTGCCTCAGCAATTGCAGACCCGACCAATGCACTGCCCGAATTGGTGAAATCAACGACAGACAACAAGGAACTGATTAACGAACTATTCCTTCGAATATTGAATCGGCCTGTCACCGAGAAAGAAATTGCAACGGTGCTGCCTTCATTTGAAGGTGTTGTCCCTTCTCACGAATTACTTGTGAAGCAGACTACCGAAAAAGAAACCTGGTGGAAGCCGATTAGAGCACAAAAAGAACAGCAAAGACTAGCTTCAATTACCAAAGCAGAAGCCGCACTCAAGGCCTATCAGCAGGAAAGTGCACCTCGTGTTGCAAAGGATAAAAAGGATCGAGAAACACGGATTGTTACTGCTCAAAAACAATTGGCCGATTATCAAGCCTTGATGCAAGAACCTTTCGCCAAGTGGGAAGAACAGCAAAAAGCATCCTTAATACCGTGGACTGTTTTGAAGCCAACAAAAATGACCGCCAGCAACAAAGCCGAGCTTAAGCAACTTGATGATGGTTCGATCCTTGCCACTTTGAAAAAAGGGCAAGGGAATTATGAATTGATTGCTGAAACCGAGCTGTCCAATATCACCGGCATTCAAATTGAAGCTCTGACTGATCCTTCTTTACCTCACAATGGACCTGGGTTGCCACCGGATGGTAATTTTGTGCTGACTGGATTCGAAGTCTTTTCTGCTTACAGTTTGAAACCAAATGAATTTGTCAAACAGGAGTTGCACAAAGCACAAGCAGATTTCAGCCAGGCATCTTTCGATATTAAAACTGCCATTGATGGTAAAATGGATGCAAACAGCAACGGATGGGCTGTCTCTCCGCAAGCAGGTAAAATGCACTGGGCAACGTTTGAGTTCAAAAAACCGCTCGAATGTCCAGGAAAGATTCAGCTCAAAATTGTGCTGCATCAACGGTACCAGGGAAAGGAACACTGGCTTGGTCGCTTCCGGATTTCTCTGACAACATCTCAGGGAACTATTCCACTTGGTTCTCCTTTACACATCGCAGAAGTGCTCAACATTCCGAAAGAAAAGCGGACTGAAACGCAAGTTGCGACATTGTTTGATTTGTTTAAGCGGACTGATGCCGAGTTGGCTAAAAAGCAAGCCGCGTTGGCAGCAGCGAACAAACCGTTACCTGTTGATCCTAAATTGACTGTTTTTCAAGAGAGCCTGAAGTTGACTCAAGTTGTGGTTTCTGACGATCCTGCACTGATTCAGCTGCGGAAAGATGTCGATATGAGTAATAAGCTGTTAGTCAATAAGCGATTAACAGTGGCTCAAGACGTCACCTGGGCTTTGATTAACAGTCCAGCATTCTTATTCAACAGATAACATGTTGTTGCTGCGAAAGTTTCGGCAGCAATCTTTTAATAACTCATTGATCTTGGATTAAGTTATTCTAATACCAAACTCAATTAATACTTGCACGAAGCTGTCACTCGTGGCCTTGTACTGACAAGGACTTAAGAGGCTGCAACGTGCAAACAAATATGCGAATGCGTCTTACTCCCCTTTAGCTGATGGAGAATTGAATATGTTTACGATTAAAGGCCAGGCGGGCAAAGATTTGTGTGATTCTCATCTGAGTGTCACTCGTCGAGATGTGTTACGCGTTGGTGGCTCGGGAATGTTAGGCATGGGGCTGGGTTCCTTGCTGCAAATGCAAGCAGCCTCGGCTGCCAGTAAAGAAGCTCATGGTGGCCCGGGATGGGGCAAAGCCAAAAGTATTATTCTGGTTTATCTGCAAGGTGGTCCCAGTCATCTCGACCTGTGGGATCCGAAGCAGGATGCTCCTGATAAAGTTCGCAGTACATTCAAACCGATTGATACCGTGCTACCTGGCGTACAAGTGACGGAAATTCTCCCGAAGCTTGCCAAAGTGCTTGATAAAACAACGCTGATCCGCTCGATGAGCTATACCCCCAACGGGTTGTTCAATCATACGGCTGCGATTTATCAAATGATGACAGGTTACACAACCGACAAGGTGAGTCCTTCAGGTCAGTTGGAACCTCCCAGCCCAAAAGACTTCCCGAATTTTGGTTCAAACATTATTCGTATGCAGCCAACACAAAAACCGATGCTTCCGTTTGTGATGCTTCCACGACCACTTCAGGAAAGTAACGTTGTCGGCAAAGGGGGAACAGCTGGTTTCCTGGGCAAGGGCTTTGATCCTTATACCCTTTACCCAGATGGCGACGACATGGACATGAATAAAATGGATCGTATTAAAATTGACGATCTCAAACTGCGTCCCGAAGTTTATGCCTCACGTCTGGAGCGTCGTGCGAAGCTGCGTGATGCGATTAACGGTTTGATGCCCGATATTGATCGTGCGGTTGCCAAGTCCAATTTGAATGAATACTACGACCGAGCCTTGAATCTGATCGTTTCTGGTCAGGCTCGTGATGCGTTCATGATCGAGCGGGAAACTCCTGAAGTTCGAGACTTGTACGGACGCAATACTTTTGGTCAAAGCTGCCTGTTGGCAAGACGACTTGTTGAAGCAGGAACTAAAGTGGTCGAAGTTATTTGGCCCAAAGTGGCTAACTCGGACAATCACTCCTGGGACCATCACACGGGCTTGTCTGATCGCATGAAAAATCGTTCCGGGCCGATGCTGGATCAAGGACTTTCGGGATTAATTTCCGATCTTGATGACCGAGGAATGCTGGAAGAGACCCTGGTTGTTGCTGTTGGGGAATTCGGACGATCTCCTCAAAAAGGAATCAGTACTTCGGGTAACAGTAACTCAGCAGATGGTCGGGATCACTGGCCTTACTGCTACACTGCATTGGTTGCAGGAGCTGGAATGAAGCGAGGTCTTGTCTACGGTAAGTCTGACAAAACAGCTTCAGCACCACTGGAAAATCCGGTTCATCCCGGCGAATTGCTCGCTTCAATCTACCACTCATTTGGTATCGATCCTGAAACGATAGTTTACAATCACTTGAATCAGCCTCGCGAGTTGGTCAAAGCTCAAAAGATCTCAGGCATCTTTGCTTAAGTTCTTGATAAGCACAGACATTACTAAACGCAAACAGCCGACCAGGTTTTATCCTGCTCGGCTGTTTTTTTATTTGGTCTGAACTCAATTGCAAAACACACCCGCCGAATTATTATTCATTTCCAATTCCAGTGGCACCCAACTTCGCTTGAGAGTCAGTTGCATTTGCCGGAACTTCGCTCTGCTTGTTCCGGCCTACGGCCTTCCCTGTACCTCGGTCGAATGGTACACTAGGGGCTGGAGTTCTTGGTAAACTGATCCGATTGATTGTTTACGTTAACCGTTCAGTGTGACATGGTGTTGCGGCAAAAGTTAGGCAAGCAATAATGATTTCGAACGATTGGATTTTCATCTGGATTCACATCTCGCTGGTAGTGTTTGATTCGCTCATACTTTGCTTTTTTTGGGTACTTCTGAGAAATCGCTCTTTACGCCATGGTCNATCTCTCGAGCGGTCTGTGAAAATGGGGGTCGTGTTCGGTGTGTTCCACGCGGTGCTTTTCTTCAGCGGTGCGATTCTAGCAATTCAATTGGTCTTCAATGCCGCGATCTGCGGCCTTTGTTGGTTGACCAGGCGGCAATCGGAGGATCTGGCTACGCAAATCCGCAGTTCAGTAGGTCAGGATTCCGCCTGACCTACTGGACTGTGCTACCCGGTGTTTGTACTGAAATTAGAGATTTCCACAAAAAAAACAGCCAGCCAAGTTTCATCTCGGTCGGCTGTTTTTATTCGTAGTTGATGAAATTGCTTAAATGTTTTCAGTTAATTTCACACCATGAGCTGAGGCTAATTCACTTGCTGGTGCCAGAGAATGCATTAACCCAGTGAGAATCGGAACATAAACCGCGATGCCGATTAATGAATTACGATAAAATGGAACTGCCATCGTGTAACACTCGATCAGGCCACTCAATGTATGTGGGTAGGGAGCAGAACTTCCCAAGGCCCAGACCAGAAAATTGCTAAGCAGGAAATACAGTGTGGCCCCAACAGCTCCGCTCAGCAGGTTTCTCACTGTTTGATACGCCTGAGTCCCTTCCCCACCAAAGCGAACACCAGCTGCACCGACAAAGACAGTCAGTAACATCAACGAATAAATCGCAGGTTGCATCGGGTAGAATCCATTTTTGACATCTCCAGTGATCAGCCAGATTGCCACATCTCCTGCAAGCCAAGTGCAAACCGCTAGCATAACCGCCCATTTTCGAGCAAGGGTTGCTCCAGCAACAATCGCTAAGGGCAATAACGGGGAAAAGTTCCAGAAATAGGACCAGCTTTGATCCACCGGAATCTCCCAACCCGAAACTCCAAGCAGATAAGGCATGATTTTGGCTGTGATGACAAGACAGACGACAGTTCCCAGTAACAGGAAATTCTTTACGGAGAACTTATTTTGTGAAAGTTGTTTTACTTGATTCATAAATTACACCTCATTAAATGCTTGATCAGATTTGTTTTGTAAGAGGAGCCGCCTGAATGGCTCGGTATCAATTAAAAGAGAAACCCACAAAAAGCTCTGGCTGTAATCAAACTGCCTGATTCAGAAGAAAGAATAGAGCACAGAGCTTTGGTTGTGAAGTAACGCAGTAAAGGAAAACTATTCGCGGTCATACCAGGTGTCGTCTTCGCCAATGAATCCTAGATGGTTGTCTTTGTTGGCTTGGACTTGTGCAGGGGAAAACCATGCGGGAAGAGTAATAAAACTAGGCCCACGGGATTCGACATGCCCGTCCATAAATGCGATATTGGCTGTGTTATGATGCCTGAAATGTACCGAGGGTTGCGTTTTTCCAGGAGGTTCCAGCAGCCAGTTTTCCATCATATAAGAGTTGGGGAAATAGCCCCAAGTGTTGTAGATTGCTGAATCTGCAANCGCGATGGTAGCCGTGGNTGATCGGATTTCAGCGAGCCTTCTGGTGGCAGGGTTTGCTTTGACAGTAATTGCGGGCCAGCCCGAATAATCGTAGTCGATGCCGAAACCCAGGTAATGACCGTTGTAAGCGTAGCCACAAACGGGCCGCCCAAATCGAACAAGGTCCATTTGCCCCTCGCCGAAATCAGGACACTGAAAAGCTGCCCGGTTGGATTCCATATACGGAGCAAGTGGCCCAGCAGGGAAATCGAGCTGTTCATCTAATGGTAACGACAAGTCGGCTCGACCAAACCAATAGTTGATGGAACCATGCGTTCCAGAGGCCCCGGTATTGAAGGCGATTTCTTGCGTGTCGTCAATTTTATAAGGCACAAGATGTTCTGCGTAAACATCCATGTAATTATGCAATGCCAAGGCAATTTGCTTCAGGCGGTTTTTGCATTGTATCCGCCGGGCAGCTTCCCGAGCTTGCTGAACTGCGGGAAGAAGCAACGCCACCAGGATCGCAATGATTGCAATGACGACGAGAAGCTCGATGAGAGTAAACGCAGTTTTCTTTTTACGAAAGAATCTTTTGTGTAAATGAAGCATCTGTAAATAATCTCCCTGATTGTTTTTGATTGATAACATGCCTAACCACAGAGGGTGTTCGATCGTGTTTGCATCGAATCGATCATGAGGCNAAGCATTAGCAGTTCATTGANATGAACGCTTTATAATTGCTGATAAATTTTCTATGAGTCTCTGAGCACGTATTTCGCAATACGGATCGCTGAGGTATCATCAACAATGCTTCAGGGAGAAAAACGGTTTTTGTAGCGGCTGTTTTTCATTTCCAAATTCCTTTTGCTCGAAAGGATGAGAGAATCCGACTCTCAGGCAGGTCTTCTGGCTCATGGATCAAACTTCTTGCATGCCTTCCCATCTGGGTGGATTCCAGACAGTGGCGAATTNAGCAAGCGTCCCCATTTACAGCGGCGGCACCGCAACGGAATTGCACCGTTTTCCCTATTCTCCAGTGTCGATCACAAATCGAACTGGCACCTGTGTCAGCGGGCAGTATAGCCTGAGAAACAGAAATCACAATTCGTGAAATAGATGTTNTCAGGGAACCCCTATGAATTCAACAGAGATTGCGAGCGGAGGGTAGGCATTCTTGTCTGCCTTGAATNNANGCANANCCTCAAACAATTGAACTCCATCTGGT
>JAESQE010000153.1 GCA_016765335.1 Planctomycetaceae bacterium | reverse complement strand
TGCTGAAAAGAAGCCGAATATTGTTTTGTTGTTTGTCGATGACTTAGGCTGGAGTGATGTCGGTTGCTATGGCAACGATTTCATCGAGACGCCTCATATCGACAAGCTCGCCAGCCAGGGAATGAAGTTTACTAACTTCTATGCAGCCGGAGCGGTCTGTTCGCCAACTCGCCGTGCGGTTCAATCTGGACTAAATCAAGCTCGCATCGGCATCACGGCTCACATTCCCGGTCATTGGCGGCCTTTTGAGAAAGTCATCACGCCTCAAACAACGATGGCTTTGCCCCTGGAAGTAAAAACCGTGGCTGAGTCTCTCAAAGATGAAGGCTACACGACCGGGTACATTGGGAAATGGCACTTAGGAAGCGACTTGCTCCATGGGCCTCAGCATCAAGGTTACGATTTCGCAGCGGTGATTAATGGCCCGCATCTCCCCGGAAAATTTCGTTCTTCCACCCGAAAAGATCTTGTTCCGAAACCCGGACAGTATCGCACCGATTTTGAAGCCGATTTAACCACTCAGTTTATTCGAGACAATAAAGAGAATCCTTTCTTTGTCATGATCTCCCCCTTTGCAGTGCATATTCCTTTGGGAGCCATGTCGGACAAAGCAGAGAAGTACCGAAAAAAAGGAGGCAAAAATCATCAGCTTCCGCATCCTATCTACGCAGCTATGGTTGAACACGTGGATGACTTACTGGGGAAGATTGTCGCTGAAATCGAAGCCCAGGGATTAACTGACGAAACAATGGTCATCTTCACTTCCGATAATGGCGGGCTTTATCGACGTTACGATTTTCAAGCGGGCAGTGACTCCACCGTCACAAAGAATACGCCTCTACGAGACGAAAAGGGATCGTTGTACGAAGGGGGAATTCGTGTTCCTTTGATCGTGAAATATCCTGCAATGGTGAAACCAAGTTCAATTTGCAACGAGCCAACCATCAGCTACGACTTCTACCCGACATTCACCGAACTGGCTGGAGGCGATTTGCCTGTCAACCAAGTGATTGATGGACTGAGTTTGATTCCACTACTCAATCAGTCAGCATCCAGCTTAGACCGAGAAGCGATTCATTTTCATTACCCGCATTATCATCACAGTAAACCTGCCTCTGCGATTCGAAAAGGAGATTGGAAACTGATTGAATTTCTGGATGGCTCTCCGGCAGAATTGTACAACCTTCGGGATGATATCAGCGAATCAAAAAATCTGACCGCCCAGCGAAAAGGGATGACCGCAGCGTTGAAGCAGGAGCTTAACAAGTGGCGTTTATCTGTCGGTGCCCGCATGCCTTTGACCAATCCCAACTACGACCCCGAACGAGCAGATCAATGGTGGAACATTCGATCCGGCAAGCCGCTTCCATTTCTGATCAATGGACAAGTTCGAAAACCTTTCCCTAAGACAGAAAAGCAACTACCAAATCAAGGGAAGAAACCCAAGAAATAGGTTGCTTGCTCACAGCCACAAAGAATCACAGAGGATGCTTGAAGGCTTTTCAGAATTGACTAAACACCGCATATTGTCTCGTCTAATCACTAGTGCTTGCTTATGTTTTAGCCGATAATCAGGGCTGTAAGCTACGGGGCTGTACTTATACCGTTATGGCAATAATTGAAAAATAAGCTATTCGGATACGAATTTAGTTGACATCTCAATCAGATCTGTCAACGATGAACGTACTCACCTTGGGATCATGTCGAATGCCGCTAAGGGACAGCGGTCTACCCCAAATAATAGATTTTCATCATTAATTTTCGGGCCTTTCCTTCTTTCAGTGAAGCGTTCATTCAATAATTTAATGGTTGCCCCCCCCCATTTTAAGGGATTGTTAACCAAATCTTATTGCGAATTCCTCTAGATTCTTTCATCCAGCAACAGCTGTAATACTTTGTCAGGGTTGAAGTTAAGAGTTTTCGTTGATGTTGCACGTACATTGTATAGGTACGAACTGAAATCAGAATTTGCCTCATTGATAAAAGATTAATATCGTCGTGTTTTCGCGAGGGTAATGAGATCACACAAACAGGAATTTAAGGTCTTTTGGATTCAACGCAGCAACAATTTGTTGTTCTCGGTTTTATTGGGGGAGTCGGTTCCGGGAAAAGTACCGTTGCGAAATGGTTAGGTAATCGACTGCCCATTGATGTGATTGATGGCGACCAATTGGGGCATTCTGCTCTGAAACAGCCTGAGATCAAACAGGAACTTATTGAGCGGTTCGGTGTCGGGATCATCGCCCAGGATGGTGAAATTGACCGATCCCATTTGGGGAAATTAGTTTGGGGAAGTCACGCCGAAGCTGTTCAGGCTCGTAAAGATCTTGAACGAATTGTGCATCCAGTGATTCGAAAGTCGATGCAGGATGCTGTGACCCAGGCTCGCCGGGCGGGAAATTGGGGAATCATTATTGATGCAGCTGTGATGATCGAAGCTGGTTGGCACAACGTGTGCGACAAGTTGATTTTCATCGACACTCCAGATTCGCATCGGCTGGATCATGTGATTTCTGCTCGAAATTGGAGTGCCGAACAATGGAAACAGAGAGAAAATAGTCAACTCGGTTTGGATCGCAAACGCGAATATGCTGATTTTGTCATCGATAATTCCGGCTCCGTCGAATGGTCTGGTCAGCAGTTACTCACGTGGCTACACCAACAATTCGGCTGGTCAATTCAAGAAAATTCAAAAACTTAAAACAAGAATCTTTTAATCAATATTTATACCAATCAATTATAAAAACGAATTCTCAATGGAACAGATTGAGAATGTCACCTGATACACAATTGTTACCGTTTAATTTCTCTGGCTACGTTTTCAAAACACGGTCGATCGGTCACATCCTTTTTACTCTCCAATCCACTTTTGCTGACCTCATTTGTCCAATCTGGAACACCCTCATGACTACAGAAGCTCGAACCCAAGGCGAATCCAGCCAAGGAACATCGCAGTCCCAGAGCAACTCTGGAAATGGCGATTCGTATTCAAACGCCAAGCACAACAATGTCAATATCGCTGAGTTACAACGGCTCACGATGAAAGACTTGCTGGAGCTGGCTCGCAATGAAAAACTGAGCGATTACACCGGCTTGAAAAAGCAAGACCTCANCTTCAAAATCCTCAAGGAACGCACGAAGCTGAACGGGTTGATGTTTGGCGAAGGCACCTTGGAAATTCTGCCTGACGGATTCGGTTTCCTGCGAAGCCCGGACTACCATTATTTGCCTTGTCCAGATGATATTTATGTTTCTCCCAGCCAGATTCGCCGCTTTGGATTACGGGTCGGAGCGACTGTCGCTGGGCAAATTCGTCCGCCCAAGGAAAACGAACGTTATTTTGCGTTGCTCAGAGTCGAAGCAATCAACGGTCAGGATCCTAACTTGCTGGCCGAGAAAGTCTTCTTTGATGACCTCACTCCGCTACATCCGAATAAAAGACTGAAGCTCGCATCCGATCCGCTGGATATCAGCTCCAGAGTTGTCGATCTTGTCGCCCCGATCGGAATGGGACAACGCGGCTTAATTGTTTCTCCGCCACGTGCAGGAAAAACGGTGCTGCTTCAGGATTTGGCAAAATCAGTTTTGCTGAATCATCCCGATCTATACGTTTTCATGCTGCTAATCGATGAACGGCCAGAAGAAGTAACCGAGATGGAGAGGCAAGTTAAAGGCGCACAGTGCGAAGTCATCAGCAGTACTTTTGACGAACCACCGAGCCGACATATTCAGGTTTCTGAAATGGTGATCGAAAAAGCGAAGCGGATGGTGGAATACGGACAAGATGTTGTTATCTTTCTCGATTCAATCACTCGACTTGCACGAGCCTGGAATACTGAAGTTCCTCATTCAGGGAAAATTCTTACCGGAGGGGTTGATGCAAACGCGTTACAGCATCCCAAACGATTCTTCGGAGCTGCCCGAAATATTGATGAAGGGGGCAGCTTGACGATTCTTGCAACGGCGCTTGTTGATACCGGCAGCAAAATGGATGATGTCATTTTCGAAGAATTCAAAGGGACCGGTAACACGGAATTGCACTTGGATCGACGCATGGTCGAAAAACGAATCTGGCCTGCCATCGATGTTAATAAATCTGGCACTCGCCGCGAAGAATTACTGATGGGCGAAGAAGAACTTCGTCACGTTTGGGTTCTTAGACGAGTCTTAAGTGACATGAGCCCTGTCGAAGCGATGGATTTAATTGTGACTCGAATGAGACGCACAAAAACAAACGAAGAATTTTTGAAGAGTATGAATTTGAATTGAACGATGCTTGATGTTTAGCTTTGGTTGCACGGGCCGTTCAGTTTTCTTTGCCTATTTTTTTTCTTAAGACATAAAACACAGACTNTGACAACACATCTTGAAGGCAACCTGTTATCTGCGCAAGGCAACTTTGCGATTGTCGTTTCTCGCTGGAATGAATTAATTACCGATCGGCTTCTTTCTGGAGCCATCGATACATTTCGCAGACACGGCGTGGAGGATGATCGACTGACAGTGGTACGAGTTCCCGGTTCGTTTGAACTATCTTTGGCTGCCCAGAAACTTGCACAAACCGGTAAGTTTTCTGGTGTGTGTTGTTTAGGAGCTGTTATTCAGGGAGAGACGCAGCATCACGATTACATCAATCATTCTGTTGCCCAGGGATTAGTTTCCGCTTCTCAGCAGACAGGCGTGCCTATCAGTTTTGGAGTTCTTACGTGTGAGAATCTCGACCAGGCATTGAACCGGGCTGGCGGAAAATCTGGTAACAAAGGGGACGAAGCCGCGTTGGCTGCCATCGAGATGGCTAACCTGTTGAGTGCCATTGATCAGATTTCAAAGTGAAGCAAACCGACTTTTTTTGTTTGTGCGATTGAAAAAAACAGAGCGTTTACTAAATACTCCACTCCCTCAAGTTTATAATAGATGCTGTAGTTAACATTATGTCAAAACGCTCCAAAGCCCGCGAACTGGCTATGCAGATGCTCTTTCTCATCGACATGAATAACGACATCGATGACAAAATTATCCTGAACATGATTCAGGATCGACTCGAAGATGAAGAACTCGTGAAATTATCTTGGTCGCTGTATTCTGGAACAATGAGATACCGCACGGATCTGGATGCACAGATTAAAAAGGCAGCCAAGAATTGGTCAATTAGCAGAATGGCGATTACAGATCGCAACTTGCTTCGCTTGGGCTGCTTCGAGTTGAACCATATGGACACCCCGTCTTCTGTTGTGATTAACGAAGCTGTCAAACTGGCAAAAAAGTTTGGTGCAGAGAATTCTTCCTCCTTCATCAACGGCATCCTCGACAAATTGTCCAAGGAATTTCATTTGCAATCAGAATCCGCACCAGCGACTGCGGCAATTGCTTCTCCAGGCGATGAAGAACCTGAAGCCACTCAGGACGATTCGTCAACTGCAACAGAATAAAACGGCGACAGATTAATAAGGCATCTTAGAAACGACTCACTTGCTGCGAGTTGAATGCGAATGCTTTCTCAGGTATCGTTTACAGACAAACATCAATATGTCCTGATATCGTATGACCCGCTTGGTGTGATCGATAAGGCAATGTTTGAAACTCACGATAAAATTACTTAGGAATTCACGATGCCACCGCAAGCAGGACTGACTGGAATTGACTGGGCAATCATCTGCATTTATGCAGTTTCGACAATTGCTCTGGGTTGGTATTTCGGCCGCAAGCAGGAATCGACCAAGGAATACTTTGTCGGTAGCGGGCACATGAACCCAATTCTGATCGGTATTTCGTTATTTGCCACGTTATTGAGTACGATTACGTACCTCTCTTTTCCGGGTGAAGTTCTAGGCAAAGGGCCTGCCTACCTCACGCGTTTGCTTGCGTTGCCTTTGGTGTTTGTTGTCGTGGGTTATGTGCTGATTCCTGTTTATATGAAACAGCGAGTCACCAGTGCTTACGAACTTCTGGAAGAAAAACTCGGCCTGGGCATGCGGTTGCTTGGGGCGGTGTTATTCCTGATGATGCGTTTGGTCTGGATGACTTTGCTTGTTTATTTAGCATCCAAAGCGATGACTGTCATGATGGATGTCGATGAAAGCTGGATTCCCTGGATCGTGCTGGTGACCGGGGTTGTCTCGATCATTTATACCTCGATGGGAGGAATGCGAGCGGTTGTAATTACCGATTTGATGCAAACCATTTTGCTTTTCACCGGTGCGTTAATGATTATCGCAACCGTGACAGTGGACTTTGGAGGATTCGGCTGGGTTCCCACAACCTGGAATGCGAATTGGGATCATCAACCGATATTTGATTGGAATCCAAAAACACGTGTCACAGCTGTGGGAACGGTTCTGTCGGTTTTTATCTGGTATTTGTGCACAGCTGGGGGAGACCAAGTTTCTGTCCAACGCTTTATGGCGACGAAAGATGCCAAAGCGGCCCGCAAGGCCTTGGGAACCCAGATGATTGTGGGCGGGGTGGTCACATTAGTGCTGGCATTTGTTGGGTTTGCGCTGCTGGGATACTTCCAAGCTCATCCCGAATTCGTGCCAGCGGAGTTGAGCCTGAAGGAAAACGCAGATAAATTTTTCCCGCTGTTTATCGCATTCCATTTGCCTGTGGGAGTTTCCGGACTGGTTGTCGCTGCGATGTTTGCAGCTGCGATGTCGAGTATCGATTCGGGAGTGAACTCCATCACCGCAGTTGTGATGACGGATTTGCTGGATCGTTTCGGACTCAAACCAAAATCAGAAAAGCAACACCTGATCATTGCCCGTTTTCTTGCCTTGGGGATTGGAGCAACCATCGTCATTGGCAGCATGTTCATTGGAGGAATCGAAGGCAACATTACCAAGGTGACCAACAAGGTGGTCAATCTGTTTGTGACGCCGTTGTTCTCGCTGTTCTTTTTTGCTTTGTTTGTGCCTTCGGTCCGCCGAAGTGGCGTTTGGATTGGAATGTTCTTTGGGATTCTGACTGCACTGGTGATCGCCTTCTCGGGCGTCATTATCTTTTATCTTCATGAAAACTATGGAATCGATCCAGCAATCTTTGGAACTGAAATCATCACTAAAACAGATCCCGCCACCAACCTGGATTACCGTCTCGCCAACGATGCCATCAGTTTCATGTGGATTGGCCCTATTGCCTTGTTTGTGAACATTTCTATCGGCTTGATCGCCTGCAAAATTATAAACATTGTTTCGCCAATCAAACAGCAGTCAGCGGATTGACGATGCGAGGTATCATACCAAACTCAATTAATACTTGCGTGAAGCTATTGCTCGTGGCCTTGTACTGACAAGGACTTAGGGAACATTCAACTCGCAAACAAATTGCAAATGCGTATCAGCAGTTGTTAAAGAATCACGGAATGATTTGCAGCATGTCTCGCAAAGGAAACTGCTGGGGCAATGCTCCGATGGAATCTTCTTTGCGACCTTGAAGAAGGAATTAGCTCACCACAAACGATACCAAACTCGTCAAGATGTCCGTCGCAGTGAAGTCGTATTGCAACTAGCGTTAAATGACAGACAGTTTAATGATTTTGGAATAGGACTTCCTGGCGACTCACCCAACGTATCCGGTATCAAACAGGAGAGATCTGAATAAACCACGGAGTCACAGAGGTCACAGAGAAAAACCCAAGGCCGTCTTCTTTTGAGTTAAATTGATTGATTTTCGGCTACTTTTTTAACTCGGTGTTCTCTGCATCTCTGTGGTAAAATAAAGTCTATCCGTTTTAATTTGTTCCCAATCGGGACATCAAAAGCCTCTGCCCAAATGACTGACCTTTAACGCTAGTTGGACCAGTAGGTAAGGCTGTGCCCAATAGTGTCCGGTGGAATGTTTTTTTGTAGGATTGTCATTTGATCTTGTTGTCTTTTCAAGTCTTGCGGCAGTGAGTTGGTTGGGGGCGGTGGGGG
>JAESQE010000152.1 GCA_016765335.1 Planctomycetaceae bacterium | reverse complement strand
GCACCGCATTTTGCACCGCTTGCGGTTGTATCCTCTGAATGCCTAGTCGATGTTCGCCATTGTGCGAGTCCTACCGGGGGAGCTTTGTGTTACGCTTACGAACAAGCGTTACCCGCCAGTTAACATAAACGCCGGACGAGAAATCGCCTGGCGTTTTTGCGATTAACGACTACCATAGCAGCATTTTGTACTCCGCTTACACTACAGAGACTCTCTCGATAGACATTCAGAATTTCTCACGAGCAACCGCATTACCCTCTCTCTTTCGTCGAATCTCTCAAAGTCTCTACTTGCCCCACGCAGTTGGTTAACACCTCCGTTGGATCGGGTGACCTTGTAGGACTCACTGGAATTACCATTTGCGATTAACACAAACCAAGACAATTTGTCATGGTGATGAGCGAAAATAATTGTGTAATTTATTATGCCACACACTCATCCGTTAACAACCAGGTGACAATCTGATAAGTTCTATGGTAGCCTTAAAGAAAAGGCTTCTTAATTGAATGGTTCAATTATTACTGCTCCGATTGGTTTGTGGAAGGTGTTGCGTCTATGTCTCGATGCATATTTGCTTTACTATTTCTTTTATTTTCGAGCAGCTGCCTCTCAGGGGAGAAAATCAATCTGTCTCCTTTTTTGTCAAAGTATTGTGTGGATTGCCATCACGGGGGAGAAACACAAGGTGGATTTGAGCTGAGTTCCTTAGGATCAGATTGGGAGGATGAACGAACGTTGGCGGAGTGGGTGAAAATGTTTGATCAGATTGATCATAACCAGGTGCCTCCTGAAGATTCTGAACAGCCAGGCCAATTAGAACGAAATAGATACACTGAAGAGCTTTTCCAAAAACTGTCAAACGCTCATGCGGCCCGCAAGGAAACAGTTTTACGGCGATTGAATCGTCGAGAGTACCAGAACACACTGAACGATCTGTTTGGCACTCATCTTAATTTGGAACAACGTCTTCCTGTAGACGGGCGTTCGAATGAATTTGATAATGTGGGAAAAAGCCTGAACATGTCTATGGTTCAGCTACAGCGGTATCTGGAGTCGATTGATACAGTGATGGAGAAATCTGTCGAAAAGTACACGGAGCCAACCGAAAGTCACACCATTCGGGCTGATTATGCATCGACTCTTGGAGCGGAAAACTTTCTGGGGAAGAAGTGGCTAAAGCTGGACGATGGAGCGGTTGTCTTTTTCAGACGAAACGGCTACCCAACCGGAATGTTGCGTGAGGCAGGTACTCGAAAAGCGGGCTACTATAAAATACGTGTGACTGGCTACGCGTATCAATCAGACAAACCGGTTACATTTTCGGTCGGTTCGACAACTTTTCTTCGACGTACAGAAAAACCGGTTTATGGTTTCTTCGCAATGCCACCAGGAAAGCCCACGACGATTGAACTCACAGCCTGGATGTATGATCGGTATATGGTAGCAATCGAGCCATGGGAAATTTCGGACCATAATCATGAACTCACTAGAATTAAGCTCGAAGACTATCGCGGGCCGGGTTTGGCTATTCAGTCTGTGGAGTTAGAAGGTCCGCTGACAGGCCAGTTCCCCTCAAAGGGACATCAGCTCTTATTTTCCGATTTACCCAGAACAGAAATTGAACCAAGAAACAATACCGAAAAAACAAAATCATGGTATGTCCCCAAATTTGAAATTAAGCTGACAAATGAAAAGCAGCAGATTGAACAAACTCTGCTGCGAATTGCATCTGCTGCATTTCGTCGTCCTGTGAACAGAAATGAAATAGTTCCTTACATTGCGTTATACAATAAGGAAATAAGCGGCGGAGCAAATGTCGAGCAGGGACTGAGGACTGCCGTTGCTGCAATGTTCTGTTCGCCTGATTTTCTGTACTTCAATGAAAGTCCAGGAAAACTGGATGACTATGCTTTGGCGAATCGGTTATCGTATTTTTTGACTCGAACCTTACCGGATGAAATCCTATTAAGTGCTGCTAATAATGGTGAGTTAACGAAAAGTGCAAATAAACTGGGCTTGCAGTATGAACGGTTGATCGATAGTCAACTGTTTGATCGATTTATAGAAGATTTCGCAGATGCCTGGTTAAACTTGCGTGATATTGAATTTACGAGTCCCGACAAAATTCTCTATCCAGAATACGATTTATTTCTGCGAAATTCGATGCTGGAAGAAACGCGTGCTTTTCTAAAAGAACTCATTAAGAAAAACTTACCGGTTCGAAATATTATTAAATCTGACTTTGCAATGTTGAATTCAAGACTCGCAGAACACTATGGTATTGATGGTGTTGTCGGCCCTGAAGTACGACGTGTGCCACTTCCCAAAAGCTCTGTCCGAGGAGGGTTCCTGACTCAAGCAAGTATTTTAAAAGTGTCAGCCAATGGAACAAACACCTCACCTGTTGTGCGCGGGGTTTGGGTGACAGACAGGATTATGGGAATAACTCCTTCTCCACCCCCAGCGGGAGTTCCTGGAGTTGAACCCGATATTCGGGGTGCGACAACATTGCGGGAACTCCTTGATAAGCATCGGGAAGTAGATACCTGCAACAGATGTCATGTCATTATTGATCCCCCCGGATTTGCGTTAGAAAGTTTTAATCCAATTGGTGGTTGGCGTGATCGCTTTCGAAGCCTTGGAGAAGGTGATCGTACAGATGCCACAGTAAACGGCATTCGTGTACGTTACAATATTGGCCTGAATGTAGATTCGTCCGGACAACTTCCCAGCGGCGAAAGTTTTGATGGGATCCTCCAGTTTCAACAACTTCTAACGAAACAAGAAAAACAATTGGCAACTGCATTCACAAAAAAAATCCTGACTTTTGCAACAGGTCGAGAAATGGGAATATCAGATCGAGTAACAATTAATCAGATTGTGTCTGAAGCTGCAAAGGATGGATACCGAATCGGTGATTTGATCCGGTTATCTGTTCAGAGTATCATCTTCAAAGAAAAATAAATTTCAATTGCCTGAAAGAAACGATATGCAAGCCTCTAATCTTTCATTACGTCGTCCGGTAAATCGTCGTCATTTTTTACGAGGAACCGGCGCTGCGATTCTGGCATTGCCACTCCTGGAAGCAATGGGCCCTACATTGGGGCAGTCTATTCTTGCTGCGGGAACAGATCAAAATCAATCCCCCAAGAGGTTTGTAGCGATGTGTGCAACACTTGGTTTTCACGCACCGCATTTGTTTCCAGATAAAGAAGGAAAAGATTATCAACTGACTCCCTATCTGAATAAGATCGCCAGCCATCGAAATGACTTCACTTTATTTTCCAGTTTGTCGCATCCAAATCAGCAGGGAAACAGTGGCCATGCATCAGGATTGACATGGCTAACCTCCGCTCCACGCCCCGGCCTTGTAGGATTTCGAAATACAATCTCTATTGATCAGTTGATTGCAGAAAAGATTGGTATTCAGACCCGCTACCCTTATCTAGCACTTTCGACCACTGGGCAATCGATGTCTTGGAATTCAGCAGGCGTTGAAATCCCGGGACAAGCTTCACCTGCTAAACTGTTCAAGATGTTATTTGTAAATGGCTCGCAACAGGAAAACGTTGCCGAAATACAAGGGTTGAAACGAGGCCATTCGATTCTTGATACCATTGGCGAGGAAGCAAAGAAATTACATCAAAGAATCAGTCAGCAAGACCGTGAAAAACTGGATGAATATCTGATCGCTGTTCGNGANCTGGAAAGNCGNTTACAGGAATCCCAAAACTGGGTCACACGTCCTAAGCCGACTGTCGATGCAAAAGTCCCTCAGGACATCAACGACAGAAACGAAGCCATCGCCCGGCAAAAGTTNATGTATGACATGATCATCCTGGCGTTGCAGACTGATTCCACCCGAACAATTACGTTTCAATTGGGAGGTTTGAATTCAGTACCTATAATCAAAGGCGTCAAAAACGACTGGCACGGATTAAGCCATCACGGCAAAGATCCACAAAAAATTGATGAGCTGAAACTGATTGAAGAAGCAGAATTTGAGGCCTTCGATTACTTCCTCACAAAGATGAAAGCAATCCACGAGAACGGAAAGAGCCTGTTAGATAACACTGCAGTATTATTTGGATCAAATCTAGGAAACGCGAGTGCCCATAGTTGGCGAAACCTGCCGATCATTGTTGCAGGTGGAGGCTACAAGCACGGACGGTATGTCGCACACGATCCCGAATCAAACACACCATTTGCAAATCTCTTTGTTCCACTAGCACAGCGAATGGGAGTAGATGTTCGCAATTTCGGCAGCAGCACCAAAGAAACAATTCGAGGCTTAGAGTTAATCTGATACAACTGACCGCAGGACTTCCTACTGACCTTTGAGCTGATCCCCCAGTCGCCGCTGCATCTGCCAATCCAAGCTCGCCTGCACTTTCCGCAGGTCGCGTTCGGTGATTGGATCGCGACCTTGTTCAACTCGTGGCAAAAACAGAACCTCTTCCTGAATCCCTGGTGCTAAACTGAGCAGGTTAATGATCTGCGTCATGCGTGCCCGGGTGACGTGTCCCAGGTGAGCCAGTTCTGCGTAGTTTATTACGACGCCTTCATTGATCAGTTTCTCAAAGCGAATTGCGAGTGCCATCAACTTGGCAATTCGAGGAATCCGTCCCGGTGGTCGAACTGGTACTTCCCGGGTGGCCCGACCGCATATAGCGGTCGGGAGATGTTCGCGACATGCCGTCTCCTTGTTTTACTGGAAGCACTATGGAGTTCTTTACGAATATTGGGATATGGTTGAGCGAGTTGCTTGCTTGTTGGCTGTGCGGTTATTGAACGATGCCTTCGGTGATTGACATGAAGGCGTCTTCGAGTGTTTCTGATTTTCCGGAGAATTCCAGTACCGGAAACTGCTTTTGGATCATTCCTTTTAGCAGTTCTGTTTGCTGTGTTTTGTCTCCAGTAAAATAAAACGAAAATTGCATCGCAGTGGGGGAAACTTCAGAGACGAATGGTTGTTCGAGAAGCCATTTTTCTAATTCTTGTTCTTGTGAGAGAACTGAAACAATAAGATATTCTCCAGCGTCCTGGCCCTGCTTATGCTTTGGTCTGTGATTACGTAGATCGTCGATCGTGCCATGGATCAGGATTTCACCAGCTTCGATGATTGCAGCCGAGTCGCAGATTTCCCCCAGCTCGGTAAGAATGTGAGAGCTGATCAAAATAGTTTTGTTCATTTCTGTTGCCAGCAGATGAATCAGTTCCCGAAGTTCAACCCGTGCCCGAGGATCCAGACCAGCAGCTGGTTCGTCCAGAATCAGCACTTGCGGATCGTGAATCAGCGTGCGTCCCAGGCAAAGCCTTTGCGACATCCCTTTTGAAAGAGTGTTAATTGGCTTGAAGGCCATTTTTCTTAACTCGGTAAAAACGAGCACTTTATCGATGGCGTTTCGTCGTTCTTCGCCTTTATACCCATAAGCCCGGGCGTAGAAGTCAAGGTATTCGATGACGTCCATGTTGTTGTATTTCCCGAAACTGTCGGGCATGAACCCAAGCTCCCGGCGAGCTTTTTCGGGGTCGTCCACAACAGAATGTCCGCAGATAAAAGCATCGCCTGCGGTCGGTAAATCCAAGGTCGCGAGAATTCGCATCGTTGTCGTTTTGCCTGCACCGTTGGGACCAATGAATCCCATCACTTGTCCAGGAAACGCCTTGAAGCTGACGTTGTTAACAGCTTTGAGTCTTCCAAAAAAACGATGAAGATTCCTGATTTCAATCGAGGGTTGTTCCCCAATATGATCTTCATCAACAAAGACATCGTTAGTTTCTAGTACCTCTGTAGTTTCGTTTGCAGATTCGATCATGGCAACAGGTTCAGTGCATCGTAAGTTATTAAATAGAATCGATTTCGAATGGAAATCACTTGTTCGGATTCTCCGGGGTTTAGAAATACCCGAACAACAGGTGAACCGAAATATTTTGGCTCGACTTTTTCAGACCAAGTTCTAAGTCTGGTGGTTGCTTAAGAACAGCGAAGTAGGAGCCTGGTTGCATTTTTGTCAGCTTGTTTCCCGGAGAAATCAACCGAGAAACGGCGACCTCCTGAAGACTTTTTTGGTAGATGGTCTGGATCGTCTGCCCGCCATAATAACGATAAACTCTGGGTGACATAAATGAATTGGATAATACCTGATTACCGGTAACTCCTAACGGAAGCGATAAGTTATATTCGGATAACAATTCGCGAAGTTCGCTGTTATCTTGCTTGGTGACTGGTTCTAGATTCGCAATGGCGCCAGACTTCAGGTTCTTTGCCTTCCAGGCTTTGCCCGCTTCATCGACAATGTACAATGCTTTAAGGTTCCACTCTAACCCATTGGAAACTTTAGGGTTCGAACCATCGGATTCTTGTAAATCAAGGCGGCCCCGTTGTTCTTGCTGAGAGACTGTCAGAAACTGTGTACGAGTTCTAGATCGTAGCCAACCATTTTGCAGGTGCTGCTTTTCACTCCAGTCAATTCGTCCGGCTTCAAAGGAATTATCAGCTGACCAGATGGGATAAACAGCAGTAGTTGGTTCGAACGACAGTCCATCGCTGGGAGCCATGCCTGCAAAATATGCTACGCGATTGATACTCATTGCATGATTTTGTTTTTGATCAAGGAAAGTCACGCTACGTACTCTGGATTTAACAGAAAACCCATGTGTCATGGTCGAGTAAGCCAGTAATGTCAAACTGCTACCAAAGGCAATGATCGGTACGGTCACCAATAGCATCGCGAGCTGACGTTTCCTAAGGTAGTAAATGTAATTCACGGGACCGATAAGTATTGTAAAAATGGTAATCAGAATCAGCAGAGAAAATATCGGGACACGCCCAACATTGGGGATCAAAAAGTGAAAGAAACTTTCATTGCCTGCACGAGGCGTTATCCCGTGTCTTTTATGCCAAAGCAGTTGCTCCTGTGAAAGGTTACCCAATAGCCAGGTCCAATGCGAAACAGTTCCCGGGAACGGGTTGTTTGTTACCGCAATGACATTTCCCAGCCCCAAGGTTCGCATCCCAAAATTTCGGGGAGAGATATCCCAGGGATCTCCAGTCGAAAAGTCTTCCAACTCAGCAGTGGGAGTGGAGCCAGTTGATGTATCAATAATTGCAATCTTCTTGAAATTCTTTGCATTAAGCGAACTCCATTTTTTTCCGCTAAATGCACGGTTATTCAAGTCCAGAACATTCTTTAACGAATCAGATTCAGCGACTGCTTCCTCCACGTTATAAATGATCAAAGTCCCTCCCGAGAAAACCCATTGCAAGATGCCTTTGCGAGTATCGGCAGGGAGATCTTGCGTGAGAGTTTTAAGTGGAATCGCCAGAATATCCAGACCAGTATATCCCAGCCAGTTTGCAGGGAGTTCATTGGGCCTGAGATGCTCGGTGTACTCGTTGACGCTGGTACCGTGGCGTGAACTAGTGGGGGTAAACGTATTGTTCACAGCTTGGTTGAATGCTTCTTTGTCTTCTGGCTTATTGGCAACAATTAACATCGCGCTACCAATGTTGCTTTGGTGAGAGACTTCAGGAAGCGAAACCGAATGTGCAAGGTTCTTTAGAGGACGTCCACGTTCTAAAATCCGAAAGTTGGCGTAAGTCCCATAAGAAACCACCGGGACTAGCAGACTGGTATTGATGGTTGCGTTTTGCTCTAAAGTGACAGACCGGGTGATGGTTGGGAAATTTTGACCGGAATTATGTCCTTGGAGTTCGAGCGTAATTGTTCGAGCTTTTCCGATGTTGCGAATTTTTGTTCGGATCGGGAAATAGCCACCTTCTCTACAGCCGATCCATTTTGTATTTACTTCGACAACCAAATCCGACCCACTGAGTGTGTACTCCGATCCAGATGCCAACACAGATTTTGCAGGAGCAAACAGGATCAGCAACAGCAGCACAGTGCCAATAATATACCGTGGCATAAATTAAGGCTCTCGTATAATGTCAGTCAGGAATATTCCTGACATTGGTTTATAAATTAAACGCGATTCACAGATTGAAGGTTCGATTGCCCTGAACAAACTGAGAAGTTCAACCTTCTGATCAGTTCAAAGGAGACGCGGTACTTAAACTTGTACGTCAGCAGGGATTTCACGCCCAACTTCCGGGACATCTTCAATCAACTTTCGAATCAACGATTGACTGTCCCAGCCTTCCATGCGAGCTGAATAGTCGAGAATGACTCGATGCGAAAGTACGCTCGATGCAACAAATTTCACATCATCGAACCCGACATTCGGCTTACCTGCAAGGATTGCAGCGGCCCGAGAAGTGTTTGCCAACGCGATCGCAGCTCGGGGGGAAGCTCCGAATCGTACAAACTGCTTGACAACTTCTGGAGAATCTTCCCGGGAGGCATGAGTAGAGGTCACAAGCCTGGCGATGTAATTGGCAACCGCCTCAGGGAGGTGAACTCGGTCAACCATCTCAAACAGACTGTCAAGCTCATCACCAGAAATAATCGTCTCTAATTCCGGTGGGATTCCATGTTTGCGATCAGTGATGATTTTTTGCAGAGTGTCCGGACCAACTCCTTGAACGGAGATCTTGAAAGTGAATCGATCCAACTGAGCTTCGGGAAGCGGATAGGTTCCTTCCAGTTCGATGGGATTTTGTGTCGCTAGTACAAAAAACGGTAGCGGCAACTGATGCGTTTCTCCCAGTACAGTCACTCGTTTTTCCTGCATCGCTTCAAGAAGTGCAGACTGGGTTTTAGGCGTCGCTCGATTGATTTCATCAGCCAGAAGTAGATTGGCAAAGATCGGCCCTTTATGAAAGACAAGCCGTCGGGCACCGTCTTGTTCTTCGAGAATCGGAGAACCAAGAATATCTCCGGGAAGTAAATCGGGAGTGAATTGCACTCTACGAAAACTCAGACCCATTAACGCCGAAAGCGATTTGACCAGTTCGGTTTTTCCGAGTCCGGGCAAGCCTTCAAGTAGTAAATGACCGCGTGCAAGAATGCAGGTAGTCACCAAACGCAACAATTCTTCTTGCCCAAGTATAGAGCGTCCCAGTTCGCTTAGTAAATGATCGATGGTTCCTTTTGCTCGTGTGACTTGTTCTGGTGTCAAAAGAGTGTCTGTCAATGGAGTTACCTCAGTGTTGCTCATCAAATCCCTTTCAAAGTTCCTCGTCATTTGGAATCGGTGTTGATTTTTTGTTGGAATTGAAAAACTTCTGCACGACACCACGATACTTCGGACTCAGTTTCCGATCCCAGGTTGCTCGACCTGAAGCGGGATCGTTTTTTCGAACTGCATTACGCGGTGCATTTTGGGCTGGGTCTGTTTCAGGCTCGGCCTTGGTTAAACGCAGAACTTTCTCTGTTGGATCATCAAGAACTCCAGGAGGCAGGATAATTTCCTTAAATTTTGTTCCATCCAGATCAGATTCTTCACCAAACAGCATTTCAGCATCGCCCCGTCCTCGGCTAATGCCTCCTTTGCCTGGCTGATTACCTTCGCACATTCCGCCTTCGCATAACCCCTGACAATCACCACGCTGCTTGGCGAGTTTCTCGGCTTCTTTCTTGAGCATTTCCTTAAGTTCTTCCATCATCTTTTTCTGAGCCTGTGCATCGCCGGGCATCGATAGTTTTCCGGAATTGGCGAGGTTTTCAAGCATCTTTTTCATTTCATCAGACATGCCTTCTAACCCGCTGTTGAGAGCTTTGCGAGCCATCGCTTGCAGATTTTCGCCCATCGCGTTTTCGAATTGTTCAAGTTGTTCTGCTGAGACCTCCCCGCTATTGGCCATCGAAGAAAGTAGTTCGTCGATGGCACTGCTTGCCGAGTTTATCCCTCGCTCATTTTTCTCCCACTTCATCTGCATGTTTTGACGTAAAAAGTCAGCCGTTTCCCATTGTTCGTGAGTTAATGGTTGATCCTTGGTTTGCTCAGCAAATTTTTCCAGTTCCTTCTTCAGTTCTGCTTTGTCCTCTTCTTCAAGGATGTCTGCCTCTTCGAGTGTTTCGAGTATCGCTTCGAGTTCCTCGGTGGTTTGTTGAGACACCTTTCGCGGTTTTGCCTGGAGAACAGAAGTTTCTCTGACCGGAATGATGCAGGTCACCATTGCAAATGCTAACGGTAACGCAAGTAGCGAAACGAATCGTTTGGGGCGAATTTTGACCAAACTATTCCTCCAAAGCATTTCGACTTCAGGCAGATACGATTGCCAATGGTCGTCGGGAGTTTCGCTCAAGGTCATCAACAGTCCGCCAGCTTCCAGCTTTTGATCCAAAAGTGCAGCCGCTTCGGTTCGAGTGAATCGATGAGAGTTTGTTTGTCGCCAGGCAAGCAAAGGCATGGCAGGCAATAGTGCGAATAACCACAAAGTATGAGGCCACAAGCTGGGGATAAATAATTTGACAAGCAATATCAAACAGCCCAGCACAATAAAGAAAAAGGCCAGGCGATCTGCACAGTCACCCAGAAATTGTCCCCACTGCAATCTTTTCCAGTGACGCGAAATCCATTTTTGTGAGTCTGGCACCGAATATCTCCTGTACGCGAGAAGTTGAAAATAGAACGCTAAGGACCAATTGTTATATGATGACTCAAAGGAAGGAACTTTCTATACTGAATGTGCGTGTATTGTAAGCGGAACATTACTGAAATGACGAGTGAATCATCAATATTTTTTGAATTTTCCAGCACTTTCTCCGAATGGAATAAAAGTGGATGGCAAGGCGTTAACCGCTGAAAACTAAGTGGATTCCAAGTTTTCAATCAGACCAGTTGGAGTTCACGCTTTAGCGTGCTTTGTTGAGCTGTCGTTTATACACAAAGTTTTTTTTGGGGAATCCCGCTTTGCTTGTTCGTTAAAAGCAGAGGAAGGTGCTTCTTGTTGCTACGCAACCCAGCCAAAATTGGCTGGGCCACCATATGATCTGTTATTCATTTCCAATTCAAATAGGGTGCCACTGCCTGGCTTGTCCAGCAGTGCGAGTGATGGCTGTGATTCTTACAAAAGCAGAGTCAACTTTTAACGTTCTATTCTGTTATTAATGCAAAAATTCTGCCGCCGCGACCGCACGGCTGGGCAAGCCAGGCAGTGGCACCCAACTCCGCTCGTGTGTCAGTCGCATTTGCCGGAACTTCGCTTTGCCTGCTCCGGCCTACAGCCTGAGAAAGACGCTTCTTGGTCAAGTCCTCGGGTTGCTACGCAACACAGACAACCCTGAACGGGATTGTCTGTGCTACCCCGGTATCAATTTCTCGAGTCGCCCTTGTGAGTTGTGTATAAGCGACTGACTTAGGCTGGGACCGACAAAGCACGATGAAGCGTGAACTCCAACTCTTGTATTGTAAATTTCTATTGGCAGCTAGCAAACTTTCGCTCACTTTGGAATCAGAATCCTAATCCGTTTTGGTTCAGCAAGCTGGTTTCGACTGTCCCTTTTGTAATATTGAACATGCCAGGGAATTTCTTGGCCCATTCCGTATTTGCAGCGGGGCAGAATTGTCGAGCATTGCCTTCAATCGCAGCCACACCTGGAATCCGTGCAGCCAAAGATGCTGAATGCAGGAAGCTGGCTCCCGGACAAGTCAAATCTTGCACACACAAAAACATATCATTTTTGATTGCAGCTGCGGCTAACAACAGTGTTTCGGTTTGACCTTTGCAAGCTTTGAAAGCGACTCCGGTGTAACCCAAATCGCGAGCCATCAATAACGATTCCAGATCGAGCAACGATTCGTCAATCACGACCGGTTTGATCTCAGCTGCCCGGTGCATTTTGTTTTCCGGATGTTTCTTCAAGTCTCGGTGTGTAGGCTGTTCGATATATTGAATGCGATCAAATGCAGATGCCGACTGACTGCGAACCCCCTCTAAAAAGTCGAGCACATATTCCACGTTTGCACATTTCTCGTTGAAGTCAACCGAATATACCCAGTCGCTGCATCCGCGTTTTGCTTGTTCCGGAGTTGCAACCTCTTCAATAGAAAGCACTCGCTGGATATCCCATTTCAGGTTCTCTCCACTGAGTTTAATTTTCAAGTGAGTTAAGCCATCTGCAATAATCCATTCGCCAAGTGTTTCGGGTAGTCCATCATCAATTCGCTTCGAGATATCTGCATCGACCAACGGATCGATCGCGCCAACTAAATGATAAAGAGGCATCTGGGCTTGCGGTTCACGAGTGGTGTATTGATCCAGATATTCTCCTTGAAATTGATCCCCCAGGTAATGCGACAAATCGTGATTCATAAATTCGCTCGAAAGCGTATCGTAAGAGTTCCGATTATGAATGCGTCCAAACGCATCGTGCACCGCAGCATCAAGCGGGCTGGTCGCCACCAGTTGTGCTAAGCGGGGCATCGCTTCGGGCAAAGACATTTCCTGTTCGACCTGAGCTGCAAAGTTTGCATATTGATCCATCAGGCTGAGCATCAAATCAATTGGATGACCTGCCTGGTCGGATTGACCNACTTGGTCAACTGCAATTTGAGCCATACGGATCATCGCTTTTTCGGAGGTGTCCGCATCAACCAACTGAGAAGGCCAGGCCCAGATATTTCCCATAGGCATGCTGCCCTGCCCAGAGATACGGTTCCCGAGACCATCTTCCACTTCCACGACCACGTTGATCAATTTCGCTTCGGTGACAACACGTCCGCCAAACTTCAAAGGAGCACGAAAAGGGACCGGCTCAATTTCCATACGAGCGTTCAAAATACGAATATCAGTTTGTTGAGTCATGTTGTTTCCGATAATGATTAATGGTAGAGGTTTAATAATTGATGTTTGGGAGCACACGAAGATGGGTGCAAGCACACCATCCTACAGCGGTTAATTACGACCGAGTTAAATCACGATTGTTGGAATTCATCAATCGGGACGCGATCCACACTATGACGCACAAGAATGTAAATCGCACTGATTGTGCACCAATAGAACGCTGTCAAATAACCATGAAGCAGGTANCTCCAAATCGCCTTCCAGATCGGTTGATACCCCATCTCGCTGTCTGTCTGAAGCTCCTTCAGCGGTATTCCCAGAATGCTGCTTTGCAGTCTGTCGAGCCAGATGTAAGAGAGTTGTGTAATTTCGGNNAANCAGATGAAAATGAAAACGCCCGCTGTCATCGTCACAGCAAATGCAATCAGGATAGGANTCAAGCGAGAACGTAAATAATCGAATGAGCGNCTCCAGGCATCGAANCTGTCAGAGTTTTCACAAGCAATCACAGCCACAATCATCGGCCAACCGACAACCAGGCCCCCAATGAGAATAATGGTTAAGAATATCAAAAGGATCGAGAAGCCATATAGAACTCCTGAAATGACATTGCCAACCAAAGGAATATTTTCAGTTGCCAGGAGAGCAGAAGCAAAAGCAAGAAGTGCCGCAATGGTTACCAGAGGAAAAAGAAAACCAGTTAGCACAGTCGGGAGTTTTTTTGCTGCAAAACCTGAAGCCTGCTTCAAGCTTAGCCCCCGACCTTGGGTCAATTCAGAACAGGCCATTCGACAAATGATGATTCCAAAAAGTAGTTGAATCACAAAGTTCACGAGATAAAAAACTCCCGCAGTGCTCAGCAAAGGAAGTTCGCCATTTCCCAAACTCTGAAAAAAACTTAGCGGTAACGCATTGGGAGCGACGGCATATTCAGCGATATCGAAAGGCTCAGCAACAAATTCATGAGGTAAGACTTTGTAGCTATATAAGATGGAAGGTTCTCTTGGAAATCTGCCAGCCAAACTAATCGCAAAGGATTTTTCCCAGAAACTTGACAATAGACTGAGCACACCTGCCAAAAATCCAGCGAACAGAATTTGCATGCGAAACGCAATTCCGGGGACGCGCAATAGATGCAGCCAGGGGAATGCTCTTCTCCAGCGAAGAAAATTTGTCTCTTCAAATGTTTCCTGCAAAATCTCACCTCGTAACAGAATGACTGTATAACACCTGATGAAATGTAGCGATATTTCAGCCAGAGTTTAAGTCCGATCCGCCTGATCGATTCTGCTTTTCTTCATGATTTGTTATTATTTGTGCTTTATACGCATTCGCATATTTGTTTGCGCGTTGAACATTCCCTAAGTCCTTGTCAGTACAAGGCCACGAGCGAGAGCTTCACGCAAGTATTAATTGAGTTTGGTATTAGAATCCGACAGACTTTAATTTGCACACAATTAACTTGCTGAAATACACAAGACATTAAAGAGGCTGAATAATGAGTATCGAACTGGTCCAGCGACTTTTCCATGAACTTGAACAACTCCCTTTGATTGATCCACACACGCATATCAATCCGCATAGTGCAGCTTCTGAAAATCTTGCGGACATCATGGGCTACCACTATTACACAGAGTTAGCTCATTCTGCCGGGCTGCCTCAAATCGCAATTGAAGCGGAGGGAATTTCACCCAAAGAAAAAGTGGAAGCTCTGGTCCCAAAACTTGAAGTGCTGGAAAACACAGCTCAGTATCAGTGGTTACTTGAGATTTGCAAAGAGTTCTTTGACTTCCAGGAAGACCGCATAACCGTTGATAACTGGGAAAAACTGTACGATACGGCTGGGGCTAAAATGGCAGCTGACGACTGGGAAAAACAGGTTCTCACTCAAAGCAAGCTCGATCAGGTGTATTTGACAAACGATTTTGACGATCCTTTAACCGGTTTTGACACCTCGTTTTATGTCCCCTGCCTGCGAACAGATGACCTGGTCTTTCACCTGACAAAACCTGAAGTTCGAGAACGATTGTGCAAAGCAACGAATCGAGAACTTGGAACCGTTGAAGACCTGCAAGCAGCCATTACAGATCTGTTTACGCACTTTACGGCTAATCAAGCCCGAGCGTGTGCCATTTCGTTGCCTCCCGATTTCTCCCCTGCTCAAGTGAGTGCTAACTCCGTGACATCAATATGGTCGCGTTTGAACTCTGGGAAATCTTTACCTGCTGACGACGATGTGACACTGAGTCAATTTGTCTTCTGGGAACTGGCACAAAACTGTGCCCAATTCAAACTACCATTTGACCTGATGATTGGAGTCAATCGCAAAGTTTACGAAGCTGGTGTTTTCCAGGGACAAGACTTGTACGACAAGCGGACCTCATTAATTCAGTACAAAGAACTGTTCAACAGTTTCCCGAGCGTCACGTTCCCGATTTCGGTTCTCACGCATACCAGCAACCAGGAACTGGCCAGTTACGCTTGGATTTTCCCAAATGTCGTCGCTAATGGTCATTGGTGGTACTCGAATACGCCAGCTTACATTGAGCATGATTGCCGTAGTCGCCTGACTGCGATCCCTCAATCTAAATATGTCGGCTATTACAGCGACATGTACAAATTAGAGTTTGCCTTGCCGAAATTCCGCATGTATCGGCGAATTTTGGCCAAAGTCCTGGCTGAAGAGTTTGTCATCGGCTGCCGCTGGTCTGAACAACGGGCGTTGGAACTGGGAAAAAGAATCCTGCGAGGCAATGTCGAGGAGATCTTTGGAACCTAAAGCAGAATTCTGACAATTGACTGAACGTGTGATTTCGTAATAAATTGACCGAAATATGGTCAATCGGTACAGTATTCAAGAAGTCAATTGGTGGTAAGATGCCGATGATAGTTGAAAAATGCCCTTCAAAGGCGTTTTACAGTGAATTCTCGTTCATAAATCGGGTTTTTCCCCTTTTCATCTGTGAGATCCATCGTTACTATTCTGCCATCTGACAGTATGAGATCGGAGATGTTTCGATCCCACCTACCTTTAGGTGCATAGGCTCAGTTGCTTTGAGAACTCCGCGATTCGAGAATTATCAGTTGATAATTTCTCCTGCCGAGGCGGAGTTTAACCATTATTTTCAGGCTCTCGGTTTCCTGATTGTTGACACTCTCTAGTGAATATTCGCTTACGGTATCANGAAAAACATCGACCAAGTACGTAACATTGGAATTTCCGCTCNCATCGATTCGGGAAAAACTACGCTCACAGAACGAATTCTGTTCTATTCTGGACGAACCTACAAAATTGGTGACGTCAAAGATGGTGCTGATGGCGCCGTTATGGATCATATGGAGCTGGAACGCGAACGAGGAATCACAATTACCTCAGCTGCAACCCAGGTGAATTGGGGAGACAACGTTGTCAATGTGATTGACACCCCAGGTCACGTAGATTTCACCGTTGAAGTCGAGCGTTCTTTACGTGTTCTCGATGGTGCAATTCTTGTGCTTTGTTCGGTTGGTGGTGTGCAAAGCCAGTCACTGACAGTAGACCGTCAGATGAAACGCTACAAAGTGCCTCGTATTGCATTTATTAATAAATGTGACCGAACCGGTGCAGATCCTGAATCAGTCATTCAGCAAGTCAAGGAAAAACTGGGAGTAACGCCAGTTCCTTTGCAGATTCCAATCGGTCTTGAAACCGAGCACGTGGGAGTTGTCGACCTGGTCACCATGCAGGCTGTCTACTTCAAAGGCGAAAATGGCGAAGATGTCGAGTACGCAGAAATTCCAGCTGAGCTTCAAGACCAAGCTGACGAAGCTCGTGCTTTCATGCTTGAACAGCTTTCGATGTTCGACGATGAGCTAATGGAAATGCTTCTGGAAGAAACAGAAATCCCAGTTGATATAATCCATGCGATCATCCGCAAGACAACCTTAACACAGGACATTACTCCTGTGATGATGGGATCTGCGTATAAAAACAAAGGGGTCCAGGAACTTTTGGATGCGGTTATTCGCTATCTTCCTAGTCCTAGAGAACGAGAAATTACTGCCATCGATGTTGATGCATTGAACAAAGCTGAAAAAGAGTCAGAATCGCATCATCATATTGATCCAGATGAATTCAAAGTTCCTCTTTCACCAGATGATTCTAAGCCTTTGGTTTGCATGGCGTTTAAAACCGTCATGGAACAATTTGGTCAGCTGACCTACACCCGGATTTATCAGGGAACCATCAAAAAAGGTGAGTCTTACCGCAATGCTCGAACAGGAAAAATGGTTCGCTTTGGGCGAATTGTGCGTATGCACTCCAACGATCGGGAAGATGTTGACGAAGCCGGTGCTGGCGATATCGTCGCATTGGTTGGTGTCGATTGTGCTTCTGGTGATACATTCTGTGGCAACAACGCAAACTACGCTTTGGAAAACATTTTTGTTCCCGAAGCTGTGATTCGTCTTTCGATTGAACCGGCTGAACGTGATTCAGCTGACAGGCTTGCCAAAGCACTCGAACGATTCCGTCGAGAAGATCCTACCTTCCATGTGATGACAGACGAAGAAACCGGTCAGACAATTATCGCAGGGATGGGACAGCTTCACCTCGATGTTTACGTCGAACGAATTAAACGAGAATACAAATGCGAGTGTATTGTTGGTGAACCTCGTGTTGCTTACAAAGAAACTCCAAGTAAGCAGGTCGAGTTTAATTACAAGCACAAAAAGCAAACCGGGGGATCTGGACAGTACGCTCATATCGTCGGGAAAATTAGTGTTTTGCCAGAAGATTCCGATGTCCCTTACCTGTTCAGCAATGACATTTCCGGGGGAAGTATTCCTAAAGAATTCATTAAATCTGTTGATACTGGTTTCCAACGAGCATTGGTCAAAGGACCGCTTTGTGAATGTGAAGTTGTTGGCGTCGAGGCTTCCCTGGAAGATGGCGGCTTCCATGATGTTGACTCTTCGGAAATGGCTTTCAATATCTGTGCGTTCAACTGCATGAGAGAAAACCTCAAAAATGCAGACATGGCACTTCTAGAGCCAATTATGACTTTGGATATCGAAGCACCTGATGAATACCAGGGGTCGATTACTGGGCACCTTTCCAGTAAACGAGGTATTGTGACTCAATCGGAAACTCGAAGCATGAGCTGTTACATTGTTGCGGAAGTTCCGCTGGCAGCGATGTTCGATTACGCCAACGAATTNCGTTCCATGACACAGGGTAAAGGCGGATTCAGCATGGAATTTGCCCGATACGCCCGTTGTCCAAGAAACGTTCAGGAAGAAGTCGTCGCACGTCGACGCAAAGATGCTGAAGCGAAAAAAGGCTAAATCCGCCAAGCTGCCTGAACAATACATCGGTTTACGTTGTTTAGGGGTTCCAAAGGGATTGCTTGAGAAAATTGTTACNCTGGGTATCGATTTCGAATTGATACTCAGATAAGTATTTGATTATGATAATCGCTGCACTTCAATTCTGAGGTGCAGCGATTATTTTTTATTGCAAAGCAACTGAGTCATGGAGCTTGCAGGTATAATTGAAACCGCTTGTTTGTGGGAAGCAGAGGCTCCCAAGGCAGGTAATGTGCACCCTAAGGCATCATTTGATGATGTGTCTTACGAAGACTTTGTGCACTCGGCTCGTATTGCTGCTTTCATGCTTGCCAGGGTTGATACCCGAGGTGTCTCGCAATCGATTCTCGATGCCGTCCGTGCAGTCAACATGCAGGTTGGCAAGAACACGAATCTTGGTATCGTCTTGCTACTCGGCCCCATGGTTGCTGTCGCGAAGGACCAAACTCTTCAGCAAGGCTTACCTTCTATTCTGGATGCGTTAAACGTAGAAGATAGCTGCCGAATCTACGAAGCAATTAACATTGCCAAACCTGGGGGCCTTTCCCAGGTTGGCGAGCAGGACGTTTTGGCGACTCCAACCGAAAACGTTCGCTCGGTAATGGAACTCGCACAACAGCGAGACACAATTGCCAAACAGTACACAAATAACTTTCAGGACGTGCTTGATTTTGGTTTAACGCGTCTTGCTCATTGGTGGTCTGCGACACAAGGGAATCGTAATCAGGCAATCGTCGGCTTGCATTTGGATTGGATGGCGAACTATCCAGATACATTAATCCTGCGGAAATGCGGGGCTAAAATTGCTGAAGAATCAGCAGCGAGAGCTAAAGAAGTCCTAGAATCGAACTGGTCGGAAGCTCCGCAGTCATTGGAAAAGTTTGCAGAGTTTGATGACTGGCTACGCACAGATAGCAACAAAAGGAATCCAGGTACGTCAGCAGATTTGGTCGCAGCATGCCTGTTTGCCGGGCTGCGTGAAGGCATCATCTCTTAATTGATTTAGCCGCTGAGATGCTGCGTCTACTATTACATCTACCGAAAGATGGTAGACGACTTAACAATTTTTGAATTTGACTTCCTGACGTTGCCCCAGCGTAGTCGTTACCAGACAGGAAGAAATAAAATTAACCACGGAGACGCAGAGA
>JAESQE010000151.1 GCA_016765335.1 Planctomycetaceae bacterium | reverse complement strand
ATGACGGCATTGCTCGCATCGCGCAAGCCGAGGGAATTCGCGCCTTTCGCTGCCGCGATAATGACACGCTGAGCAGCCTGCTCGACATCACCGACAAGACCCTGAAGTGGATTCTGAGTTGCTCAAAGAACTGGGCTGGGATCAGGACAATTTGAAGCAGTTTCAGCAGCGATTGGCGGACTACTTGCGTCATCAAAAAGATGATGGCCAGCCAGATCTCAAAGAGAAGCAATTCGAAGAAATGTTGAAGAACATGCAATTAACCAATACACGTAAAAAACGTGTTGGAAGCGAAACCGGAACAGGTGCTTCCGATGGATTTGCTCCTGTGATTACGCCTGCTCCGGCTGAGTATCGAGACATTGGCCGGGCGTTTCGAAAGAGTTTATCGGAATCTCAGAACAAGCCCTCTCAAAACAAGTGACCTGGACTGATGGTTTCTGGCTGTGCAGTTATTGCATCCGCTTTTCTTCTCTTGACGGCAGCCAAGGGGATGGGTTAATAAAATTCTCCCCTCTGTTTCCTCACCCCCGTATTTTTGATCAGATGTCGATTTTCTAATCGACATCTGATCCACTTCAATTGTTCGCTAATAGCGTTCCCCTGGCAAATTGTAGCATGTCTAGACACTTCTCATCGGGCAATCGATCTGTTTCCGTACTGAGTTGCTTTATCGCAGCTTTGTTTGGTGTTGCCTTCGAAGCGGCGGAATTGGAAGCACAGTCTGAAGTCTATTCCCGTTTTCGGGTGCTTTCGTCCGAAGAGCCTGGTGAGCAACTCATTACGCCAATGAATTATCATTCAGAAGTTGGGAAAAGTTCTGCTTCTAATCAGCCGGTTTGGTTTGCGGGAAAAATCGACGATATGGGAGGCGGTTGGACTCAGGAGTTTGAGCCATCTGAAAACCCAAGAGCGTTGGAGACTAAGTCTGATTATTCTATCGTTCCCTTGGTTGAGAATGATTTATTAAAGCGTGAACAGTTTTTAGCACAATTATCTCTCGATGCAAATCAGCTGGCGGCATATCAGGACGATTCTTCGATTGTTGGTCGAGCACTCAGTGATGTGGAGCAACAGCAAGACGAACCGTCCGCAGTGCCTGAAAACTTATTGGAAAAACCATGCCCGGATTGTGAACCTGTTTCTTGGATTGCCTGGAAGTCAACAACTGTTTCTGGCTCCTGGCTGCCCGGCACTGAAGATCGGCTTGGGAGAACGACATTCAATTTGAGTGCGAAAATTGTATTCCCAAAATTTCAGCTCGCGACAATCACGCCCGCGTATCAAATGTACTTTCTGAATGGACCGCAGCAAACCGATATTCCCAGTACATTGTATTATACATCGGTAAATTTGACAGGGTACATTCCGTTTTCAGACCGTTGGATTGGTCGAGTGAGTGTTGCCCCCGGAGTTGCCAGCGATTTTCAGACCGGAAGTTCTAAGCAATTTCGAATCGTTGGGGTCGGCCTGATGATTTTTAAGCAATCGGAAAAACTGCAATGGACGTTCGGGGTCGCTTATTTGGATCGAGATGATATCGCGTTGTTGCCTTTGGCTGGTATTAGTTGGACTCCCAATGATAAGACTCATTTCGATTTTATCTTCCCGAGGCCGCGACTGAAATGGCAGCTATCAAAATCGAGTGAGCATGAAAAATGGGGATACATCGGAGCAGAGTTCGGCGGAGGATCCTGGGCCATTGATCGCAGCGATGGCGTAGAGGATGTGGTTGTGATACGCGAATATCAGATGCTCGCAGGTATCGAGTATAAGCTTCCGGAGAGTCGCAGCTGGTTTTGGGAGACGGGGATTGTCTTGGGCCGAAGTGTTGAATACTCCTCCGGGCTGGGTGATTACAAGCCCCCTGCAACATTTGTGCTAAGTGGCGGATTGACATACTAAGAGAAATTCTGGAAATTGAATTCCAGGGTTTCTAAAGACAGTTTAATCGTAAAAAGGTAAGTTAAACATCCTCAAGTAGTCCAACTAGCGTTAAAGATCAGCCATTTGGGTAGAGGCTTTTGAAGTCCCGGTTGGGAACGAATAAAAACGGATGGGTTTCATTTTACCACAGAGGCACAGAGAACACCGAGTTAAAAAACCAGATGTAAAACAGGCTATATAACTCAAGTAATATACTGTCTCGTTTTGCGATGAAATAAGAATTACTTGTGTTTTTCTCTGAGGCCTCTGTGTCTCTGTGGTTTATTCTAGTTTGATACGGGCTACGCTGGGTGAGAACGAATTTTTTAGGGTTCCAGTTAAGCGATCAAAGCGACATCAAGCTTATTACATCGCATTTTTGATACGCATTTGTGAATTAGTCGCTAGGATGTTCGA
This sequence comes from Planctomycetaceae bacterium, assembly GCA_016765335.1. Lineage (GTDB taxonomy): Bacteria > Planctomycetota > Planctomycetia > Planctomycetales > Planctomycetaceae > Rubinisphaera. The sequence goes on along the minus strand of JAESQE010000151.1, from coordinate 6,477 downwards.
TGAGTTCCAAGGCTTCTTGTTTGGTGTGAATTTGTTCGTCGAGTTGTGCATTACGAATTTGATTGAGCAGTTCTGCAAACTGTTTTCCGGGCTTCCTGCCGGTCGCGATGAGGTCTTTTCCGGTCACTAAAGGGGCGGGGGCAATTCGCTTCTGGGGAGTGTTTTTCAGGTATTGCTGACAAAACTGAAAATCGAGCGGCTGCTTATCTTTGATGGTTGCTTTTAATCGAGTCAGTTCCAGTAATCGTTGGGTCTGTGGATGCGATAAAAGTGGATTGAGCTGATGCAAAGCGAGTTGATCGGCTTGGTCCAGGCCGGATTGGTGTTTGACGAGCCAGTCGATGCAATCTGTTTGTTGATTGGAAAGCTTCAGAGATTTGCAAAAAGTTTTTGCTGCCAACGGTTGGTCAGCTGAATTCAATTCCCGCAGTAAAATTGCATAGCAAATCTGAAAATCTTGTAGCTGCATCTGTTCGAAATATCGAAAGGTATCTTGCTGAAATGTATTGCTGTTCCAACTGGTTTCCAGCTCGGCAAACAGAACGCGAAAAAGTCCCAGGGAATCGATCAGCTTTAATGCAAAAGCTCGATTGGGGTCAGCAAACATTTTTCGTAATTCTTCGCTGATGCGTTCTTTACTGACCACCGGGATTTGTGGAGCCATTTCGCGAATGGCCTCGGCTGTTTTTTGATCCAGTTGAAATTGGAACCGGGAAGTGAACCGGATGCAGCGCAGCATCCGCAGCTTGTCTTCCTGGATTCGTGTTTTGGGGTTGCCAATTGCTCGGATGATTTTTTGTTCTAAATCTTTTTGACCACCCACGTAATCCAGTAATTGATCGGTCAGTGGATCGTAAAATAAGCCGTTGATTGTCAGGTCTCGTCTTTGAGCATCTTCTTCGGCGGTGCTGAATTGGACAGAGTCGGGACGCCTGCCATCTGATGTGAGGCTGTCTTGGCGAAATGTTGCAACCTCAACCTGACCGAATTGTTTGCCGGGACCGAGTACGACGATAACACCAAAACTTTCTCCCACAGCTAAAGTGTGTCGCTTGCCAAATAATGAGCGGACCTGATCTGGCAACGCACTCGTGGCGACATCGTAATCTTCGGGAGAATGACCCATCAAATCATCACGAACACATCCGCCAGCCCAGAGTGCCTGGTGCCCAGCTGCAACAAGTCGCTGAACAACTTCAAGAGCAAAATTTCGATGAAGGTTTTCTGGCATCAGTAAGATCGATTGAAGGATATTTCATTGGGGTGACGTCACAAAACGTCGCTTACAGTAGTGTTATAATTTCGTTAGCATACTCGTTGAGTTGCTTGACTGCGAGTCAATGTCGTGGAGAAAAATGTGGTTTATTCGCAGTCAATTAATAAGAAGACCTTAATAAAGAATAGAAGTTCATGTTTTCGCGTCTACAGGAAGTTGTTCGGCAGGGAATTGAAAAAAAAATACACCTGGGAGTTCAGGTTAGTATTTCTTATCAGGGAGAATGTTTTGAGCAGGCTTACGGTCACAGCAGTCCGGGAACAGAACTGGAAGTCGATTCTAAGTTACTGTGGCTTTCAGCGGGAAAACCGCTCACTGCAATCGCAATTCTGATATTGCAGCAGCGAGGTTGCTTGTCGATCAATGATTCGATCTCAAAATATTTTCCCGGTTTTTCAGACAACGGCAAAGAGCAAATTACGATCAGTCATTTTTTGTCTCATACCGCTGGGTTGGAAGATCTGAAAACGGGTTGGCCGGAAACAAATTCTGATCAGATTATCAAAACGCTGTGTTCTGCANCCCTTAAAAAGAATTGGNTTCCTGGTCAGCGAGCAGCGTATGTGCCTGCTGCCAGTTGGGTGTTGCTGGGGAACATTGTTGCCCAAACATCGGGGATGCCTTTCGAAGATTTCATTCAGCAAGAAATATTAAATCCTCTTGGAATGCACGAAACCGTTTGTGTGCATCAAGGGAAAGAAAAAGAGTTGGCTGGTCAGTTACAGATGTATGATCGTGATCAGGGGGAGTTGCAGGTCAGTGGTTATGTGGATCGAATCTTGAAGGGAGTGCCTTTGCCTGGTTCCTGTTTTGTTGGTCCTGCCAGCGATTTGCGGAAGTTTTATGATGCGATGCGAAGTGACAGTGTTGATCAATCGAAACCGTTACTCAATCCCGAATTACTTAGTCAGCTTACGGTTCGGCATCGTGAAGGGCTGGTTGACGAAACCTTTCAACATATGATTGATTTTGGTTTGGGTGTCATTATGAATTCGAATCGGTATGGCCTCAAAACCGTTCCTTATGGGTACGGTGAGAAAAGTTCAGAGAATGCATTCGGGCATGGAGGTTCGCAATCCTCAATTGGTTTTGCTGATCCGCAACGAAATATGAGCGTCGTTATTGTTGCCAATGGTCGCCCTGGCGAAGGCCAGCATCAACGTCGGTTTCGATTGTTGTTAGCCGCGATGGAAGAGGATTTGCTGGAAATTGGTTGAGCGGGATTTCGTCGTCTTCTCTAGGGCGATTACGTGCAGGGTGCCACGGCTCTGTGAGCCGTGTGAATCGCTCTTTGAACAGGTGACCTCTCAGGTGTCCTCAACAAATTAAAGCTATTTCCCAGGATCTCTACGGAAGTCTGAGTCAACCACACTCTTCCTGGCCGCGATGCACGGCTGACACTTTCACGGCTCACAGAGCCGTGGCACCCCGGTTTTTTAGCTGGGGCCGTATGAGCTACCCGGTAAAACTCCCTTAAGGGGAAACCGCACCGATGTATGGTTTGTGCCCGGCGATTGGAGCGAGGCGGCCTTTGCCATCGGCGGGTTTAAGGAAGTTCGCATTCAGTTCTGTACTTTTGAATGCGAAATTTTTCAGGTCTTGAACCCCGTCTTTAGTAAACAGAATTCCTTGTGCTTTGTCTGGTGCAGGAGAAGCTGCACGTGTTGTCCAATTCCAGGGGGCTGCTGAGAACTTTTTCTGTAGTGAAGCCAGAAACCTTTTCTGTTCAAAGCCTTGGTCGATGATGAGGTCTGCTTGTGTTGAACCGATAAAGAGATTTCTGATGAATCCCAAGTCTGAGCTGGATTCTGTTGGTGCGTTTGAGAACCGAATCGCAATATTGTTATCAGAAAATGTGTTGTTGGAAATCATGATAGAGTCGAGGAGTGGAGCCGAGCCGGTATTTATTGAAATCCCAGTGGCTGTTTTGNGAAAACTGTTTTCTTTAATAGTGATCCACCGCGAGAAATCGGCAGTGCTTTCTATGCCGGATTGGCATGGTCCGAGGAATCTGCAATTTTGGACCGTCAGAGATTCCACATTCTCAGAACCTTCCTGTAGTCGAATTGCACAGACGGAACTGCTGTTGGCAGTAAAGTCAATTCCGGATAGCAGCACCGGGTTGTTATACAGGCCGGATGCACCGCTTAATTTGATACCAGTCTGATTGAAGTTATTGATTTTTGAGTTGAGGATTTTTACGCCTGCACATCGGCCTTCCAGGTGGATAGCGGTTTCGCAAGTGGAGGCATCAAAATCAAATCCAGAGAAAACGATTCCGTCGGTGTTTTTCAAGTGAATTAAAGGTTGATCAGTTGAGGAATTCCAGGGGATTCGAGTTCCAGTTTCATTCAGGATTTGTAATTGCCTGGGGAAGGTGTTCGGTGGTTCGATGATGCTCAGCGGTTCTGTTATGACAGTGCCTGCCAAGATATTGATTTTCCGGCCTGTGGAAAATGTGTTTGGATTATTGTACTTAATCAAATAATCGATGGCTTTGTTCAACGATTTGAAATCGCCTTCGGGGCCTACGGTCATATTGACGCCCACCTCAGGCATCTTTTCGAGAACTGCTGGGGTTGTTTTAGATTTAGGCTTCGCCTTTTTGGTGGCTGTGGCAGACGGAGTTGAAGTTGTTGGTTCTGGACTGTTTGGCATGACTAACCAGACAATTAATCCAAGAACGAGGATGATTGCTCCGGAAGCAGAGGCCAGGCCACCCGGCATTTTGCGGATTTGATCGATGACCGTGACGAGGTTTTTCTTGTGTTGTTTTTTGACGGGCCCAGAGGTTGATTCAACTGGAGTGCTACGAGCCGTTGATGTTTCAGGTGGACTTGATGGAGCCGTTTGATTCAGGAATGATAATGCGTCTGGTGCTTGATGAGATGTCGAAGAATCTGGCTTGCTTGCCGAGTCTTTTTGCGAGTCCTGCGATGAGATCGCAGAAGTTGGTTGAATATTTTCTGGCTCGGCAGGGGCATCTTTTGCAGCGGGAATTTGTTCCTGGTCATTGTCGAGGACNATTATGGGAGGCAGTTTTTGTGATGAACTCTGTTTGAGATTCCGTGACGAATTCTTCTTGCCGAATTTCTTGGTAGANGCTGGCGGTTTAATTTTGGACGCNGATNTTTTTTTCTTGGCACTTTTTGAGGAAGCGGGGGCGACTGCATCTGCTGGAGTCTCATTGCCGATCATCGTGAGGAAGTCACCAAACTCCGATTCTTTGGATGTCGTCTGCTTGGTGGCGGTGGCTGGCTTTGCTTCCTGTGGCGGGTTGCTGGTTTCTTGACCCTGGTCGTTGTCGTTAATCCATTGTTCCATTTGCTCAGCAACATCTTGAGCACTTTGGTATCGGTCATCAAGCTTTTTCGCCATCATTTTTTTGATGATCGCCAGCAGAGAATCGGGGACGTCGTTTCGATACTTTGTGATCGGTGGCGGTTCTTGTGTCTGGTGAGCCATCAGTCGCTGAGCCAGGCTGCCTTGATCGAATGGGACATGAGCGGTGAGTAAGAAGTACATAGTACAGCCCAGGCTGTAGATATCGGCGCGGGCATCTACATTGTGAGAATTGATCGCTTGTTCTGGAGACAGGAAGTCAGCCGTTCCCAGCACTTTTTCGTCATGTTGGATTGTCAGGGAATCTTCGTCATCTTCATTGAAAAAACGAGCCAGGCCCATATCGAGAATTTTGACGACTCCCTTGATGTCGAGCAGTAAATTGCCGGGTTTGATATCTCGGTGAATCAAGCCAGATTCGTGAGCATGGATTAACCCTTGGGCTGCTTGATGAATGTAGTTCGCAGCATCCTGTGGGGAGAGCGGGCCTTGCTTGATTATTGTTTCGTGAAGATCCATCCCTTCGACATATTCCATGACCAGGAAATGGACGTCAGTTTTTCCATCGCTGAAATGGTCGACATCGTAGGCTCGTACGATATGAGGGTCGTCAAGAGATGCAGCAGCCTGGGCTTCAAGATGGAATCGTCCCAGGTAAGAAGAATCATTAACGCGGCTGGCTGGCAATACTTTAATTGCACAGCGTCTTTTCATTACAGAATGCTCAGCAAGGTAGACAGAACTCATGCCTCCTCGCCCAAGTAGCCTGAGTAATAAGTATTTGCCTAGATAAAATCCCTTGTGTTTGCCTGCGAGGAGTTTTTCTGCTTGCCAGGCTGTGATGTCTTCTGATTCAATGAGTGCTCGGGCAAGAACCATTTTTTCGAGCGGCGTGTCTTGTTCAGCTTCAACCTCTGCAACACGTTTCTCAAGATGAGCATCGGTGAGAAGTCCGCTCTTTCTTAAAATGTCGATAAAGGAATCGGTTGTTGCAGATCGCATCGTGTAGGACACCAAAGGTTCGTGTTTATGTCAAAAATTGAATTACGGCTGCAAACACGTGGTCTTGTCTGGAAACTCTAAAAGCGAGAGCCTGATAGAAAGTCATTCGGCAATACTATTAAAACAGACAAGTTGGTACACGGGAATAATTCAGATGAGTTATGATACTTCGTTAAGCCAGTCTACTAGCATAATTTGAATCGCACCTGTGATGCAATTCATTTGTAGACTATTTTTGTTATTGTGAATTGAAATCCTGAACTCTGTTAGAAATCAAGCCATGTCTTCCCTTGCTGATCATAGTGACGATCTCAATCCTCCAGGCTCTTGTTCGGTTGCATTAGATGCTGAATCAGGAGCTGGCAAGACGATTATATTAGGGGTTTTTGTAAAAGAACCGATTCCCGGGACAGTGAAGACGCGTTTGGGGGCTGAAATTGGCTGTCAAGAATCTGCCCAGCTTTATGAATTGTTTGTGAAAGATCTTGTGTGCAGGTTTCGGTCATTGGCTCAGGGGCTGGTGATGGGGTATGCACCGAACACTGCCTCTGCAAAGAGCTGGGTGCAAGGGCTTTTCGGGGGATCAAGTGCAGCTTCGGGCCAAGCGAATCTTTGGGCTCAGCCTGAAGGAGGGCTTGGAGAGAAAATTACCGCCTTTTTTGAACATGCGTTCTCTAGTCCTGGGGCTGAATCGGTTGTGCTGATTGGGTCGGATAGTCCGACAATTCCCAGGGAATATGTGCTCCAGGCGTTTGAATGGCTGTATCAGAAAGACTGTGTGATTGGTCCCAGTTCTGATGGGGGATATTATCTGATTGGCTTGCGAAAACCTTGCAAAGAGTTGTTTCAGGGGGGGG
>JAESQE010000150.1 GCA_016765335.1 Planctomycetaceae bacterium | reverse complement strand
CTTCTTGCCCCGTTTCTTCTTGAAAGATTTCGGCCAGCGCCATCCGTTCTAGTAACAGCCGTACGGCCAGGTATTCAAGCAAAGTACCAGTCGGAGCCGGGCGTACTGCCCACTCTGCATTTGTCTCCATCTGCCAAATAATCCCGGCCCAACCACGCAGCGCCAACAGTGTTTGAGTGATGTATTCTTCTTGCTGAGATTCGGGAACACCAAGCACCGAAAGAGATTCTGCAATGATTTCCAAAGGGCTAAGTTGCGATTCTGTAATCCGGTTTAGTTCGTCCGGTAACTTTCGCAGCCACCATTCCATCGGCGTTCCTGTTTGAAACATCGAACGGAAAGCTTCAAAGAAACCTTTCTCGCGGTCAGGCAACGACCAATTCGCAAACCCTTGATCAAGAAATGCTGCACAGAATCGAATCAGTACTTCATTCACTAATTCGTCACTATCGCAGAGAGTAGCTTCCAGGAGGAAATCACGATGGCGGATTAACTGGGGAACGGTTTGCGAAATTCCATTGGCAGCTTGCGAGCCGTCATAACAAATTTCCCACAGCAAATGCAGCGTGAAAGACTCCCAGGTCGCATCACTCCAATTATCCATTCGAGAACCAGGAAATCGCTGAGTGAGATCCGCAACAGTTTTTTGAATTTTAGAATCGGCTTGTTGATTCCCGTTTTGCAAATCTCGCATCACCCAAACACGGGTTTGTTCGATGATCCGCTGCTTGGTTTTTGTCGATGTTTCTTCGCGAAACTTGGTTAATGCATCAGACTCGGAAATGACCCAGCGAAGCTCCGCCGTTGGGCCGGTCCGCAGGGAATGCTCCAACATTGCTAATCGCAGATGAAACCGAGTTCCCATGAACCCAATCAGTACATGAGCTTCTTCTTCCAGATCGCCCAAAAGCACTGCAAACAGGTCGTTCGAACTGATACGACCTCGCTTGAGTTCATCTCGGTATTGTTCTTCCAGAAGATAAGGCTCGCATCCGTAGATTTCGTTTCCTTTTTGTACCGCCTGGTCGAAAGGCAACTCTTCAAATGCGTGTAATGTGTTGTGATGCACGAACACATTAATTGGTCCCTGTGCAGGAAGTAGATGCGCAACATGTTCGATGAGGCCTCGAAGTCGCGAAAACTTACTGATGTCAATAAATTCTTCTGCGGGGTCAATTGTATTTTGCATATTAGCAGGTTCATCCAATGGAACACTCAGCACTGCTTTTTCTTGATGCGAATTCGTAGGACGAAACCAACGAAGTGATTCACGATATCTGGCACGAAGAAAAGAAAAATCGGGCAGGGAGAAAAGCAACACCTAATCTCTAAAGCTGTAGGGCACAAAGCCTACATTGATGCGTCGCTGTTACTGTCGTTCAAGGCAGTATTTGCAAGCACTGAAGCAGGCAGGATTAGAATCTTGCGCTTGGTCTAAGCATTAACCAATAGCCGGGGGAGCGCGAGGACTACCCAGTTGATAGATAAATTGCGATGAAGCAATGGCCAAGATTNCCGGCAAATAATCTTTTGAATTGGGGAGAAAAACATCAACAGCATCCACGCCCAGCGGGGCCGCCATCAACTCCAGCTTTTCCAATTCTTCTTTAGATTCGTCTTCTTCAATTTCACCAAACAGCACACCAAGTGGTATCTGTTGATTCTCTTCATCATCAACCATACAGAACGAGGGCAAACAAATCCCTATCAAAAATAGGGACAGCAAAACAAGAAGTGCTACCTGCTGATTTAGCCGCATCTCTCACCTGAAATACGTGTTTCAATGTTAGTTTGTAGAGGTACTCTACAATACGTTCTCCCCCTTGTCAAGGGGAGTTAGAGGGGGTCTCAGGGTTGCTCAGAATTTGGCATTGGATGTGCCTAGCCCGGATTATTCATGTCAAAAGAGATTGCCAGCAGAGGATAGATATTCCCGCCTGACTTGAATTAATAGAGGTTCCCTATAAAATAATAGGTTAAACTCCCCCTCTCACTCCCTGTTGATAAGAGGGAGAACGATTTTTAGAGCTACCCTTTGTTCGTTTCCTGAGAAAGTTGCCTGATCATGATTTCACAATGTGGTTTTCGGTTTTTGTTCGCCTTGCTACTTGCAACTCTGGTATTGCCCGGATTCGCGAATGCAGAATCTCTGAAACCGCAGGGCAGTCCACGGGCATTACAAAACTATGTCGATGCCAAGGACGATTCCTATGAATGGAAGTTACTTGGTCAGCACGAACTGCCTCAGAATTTGGGGAAAGTTTATAATGTCCAACTGACATCCCAAACTTGGCAGGGAATGAAATGGACGCACCTTCTGGCTGTTTTTGAACCCGCTCGATTAACGCACCCCAAGCATTGTTTGCTTTTCATTACAGGCGGTCGCACGGGAAGCAAAGTTCGCGATGGAGATTTGCTTGTCGGTGCCAAGCTGGCAAACATGACCGGGACTCGATGTGCATTTCTGTTGCAAGTGCCGAATCAACCATTAATGGGTGACAAGTTTGAAGATGATCTCATTTCTGAAACTTTCCTGAAGTATCTTGAATCTGGTGATGAAACCTGGCCACTGCTTTTTCCGATGACAAAAAGTGCAGTCAAAGCGATGGATGCGATCCAGGAATTATCACAAGATCTGTGGAAAAATCAGATTGAAAAGTTTGTAGTCACCGGGGCCTCAAAACGTGGTTGGACAACCTGGCTCACTGGTGTGGTCGATGATCGCGTGGCTGGCATTGCTCCGATTGTAATCGACACCCTCAATCTGCAACCACAAATGAAACATCAGATTGATATCTGGGGAAAATACAGCGTTCAAATAGAAGACTACACTAGTAAAGGGTTGATCGAAGTGATGCAAAATCAGCCGGACGGTCCTCTTTGGAAATGGGTAGACCCTTACACTTATCGCAAGGAATTGAAGCTTCCCAAACTGCTGATCAATGGCACAAATGATCCTTACTGGGTGCTTGATGCATTGAATATTTACTGGGATGGGCTGGTTGGCCAGAAACATCTTCTCTATGTTCCCAACGCTGGACACGGCTTAGGGGATGGGAAAGAATTTGCTTTGATGACCTTGGCAGCATTCGTAAAACATATCGCCAGCGATACTCCGATGCCTCAGATGCAGTGGAAACATACGCAACCAAATGGTCAACTCCAGTTGAGTGTTTCTGCAACTCCCAAGCCAACAGCTGTCAAACTGTGGTCAGCAAAATCGGACAGCGGCGACTTTCGTGAAGTGAAATGGACCTCCAGCCCCATGGCACGCAACGGCAAGGGCCATCAGGGAGCGATTCCCAAACCAGCCCAGGGACACGCTGCAATCTACGCCGAAGTTCAGTTTGTTATCCAAGGGCTCAAGTACTCACTCGCAACGCAGATTCATCGTGAGTGAAACAGTATCAGGTTGTCTAACAATTGGTCCTCCCCCTTGGGAAGGGGGAGCTAGAGGGGTTTTTAACCTACTTTTTATAATCAGGGAACCTCTATTAAATCAAAAAGACATTGC
>JAESQE010000149.1 GCA_016765335.1 Planctomycetaceae bacterium | reverse complement strand
ATGCAAATCGACGCCTGTGTCTATCATAAACAATCGGATGGCATGAACTTTATCTCCGCTGGCGCGCGAGAGGCACTCACGTGCGGTATCACAGGGGGCAGCAGCACCGACCAGGCCGAGCAGTCGTTTTGAGATCACCCACAAATCTCGTGGTCGTTTGCTGATGCGGAGTATTTCTTCTTCCGGATAATTTTCCTCTGCCGTGTACCGAGCCTGATCTTCAGTCTCGGCCCAACTGATCATGATGTGTGCATTGGTTTCAATTTCGTACATTGCCATCGGACTATCTCCTGATGAGTAGATGAAGGGAATTACATAAGTTAATTTTAGTAGCAGAATGGTCAGTAACCCAGAGGATGCGAATGCATCGAGCGGAAATAAGGGTAGAGACCGAGCCTTGAAGCGGTGCCTTGGTGAAGCCCGCTGACTCCATTTTTCCTTGAGCAATCGTGTTGAGCATTTCGACTTGTCCCGAAACATCGAATTCCAGAGGAACATCCCAAGAATTCTTTTTCACGAAAAAGACTCTCAAACGAATCGTATTATACGCATCCGCGTATTTGTTTGCGCGTTATATGTTTCCTGAGTTCTTGCCAGTACAAGGCCACGAGTGATCGCTTCACGCAAGTATTAATTGAGCTTGGTATTATAAATCGTTTATGAATCAGTTGCTCTATTAGAAAGAAGAAAAATCAGAAATTTATAATTTTGATAATAATTCGAAGAAAGCCTTTCTGTGCCTGAACGGGCATCTTTGGGGAATTTGAGTCGTTATCATTTCAAAAAATGACTCCCCGGGGCTAATTCTAATCCGAACTTCCTTTTTTCTAGAGATTTCGCCCTTGAAAGCTGGGCGTCAGGATTATAAAGTTTCCACAGCACTGCCCGATGGTGTAATGGTAGCACTAAAGATTCTGATTCTTTCAGTTGGGGTTCAAATCCCTATCGGGTAATTTTAGCTGCAAAACTGCATTGGTAGACAAGCGTAATTGGTCCTCGGGGCCAATTACGCTTTTTTTGCAGGCTTATCCAGCAGGATTAGTAAACAGAACGTGCTTCAGTACATCTGGCAGTTTGCGGGATGTTCCGCCTGTAGCGGTCGCAGTGTACTAAGTGAACTTGGGGAAATATTCCGGGTTGGAGAGACGATACTTTCTATGCACCACGAGCCAACAGAAACGTTGGCTGTTAGAAGAAACAATTCGAATTGACAACCGGGTTTATTATATATGTCAGATCATCCTGAAACATGGGCCGAACTGGAACAGTACGTTCATCAGGTACTGTGCCAAAAAGAAAATCTGATCCCTGAGCAGTTTCCGCTTGAAACCCGTACTCTACAACGTGTTGAAAAGTTTTGTGGATTAGAGTTCACACTCTACGGACCTCGCCAAATTCGATTGGGAGCAGTCTGGGCAGCAGATGTCAACACACTTTATTTATACGATGCACGAGGCCGTCGCTACGAAACAGTCAAGCTGAAACGACGCCCTGTGGCTGAGCCAACCGCCACCTCAAGCCATGTTGCCTAGCACGACTCCACATCGCAGGATGCCTTCCGGAATGCTCAAAACAAATCCGGTCGCAGTTGCTGTACGATGTCCAGTAATTCGGCATCCAGATTTTTCAAAGACAGCCTTGGGTTTGTCGCTTCAGAAGCAATGATTCTAAAGCAACCAAGCATGCCCTCATCGAATCGTAACTTCACGACAACGATATCTAGCCCAGGTTCAAGCAGTCTGCGGTTGAGGAAGTAGCCGTGCTCAATTGCTTGCAGATCTTCGTTTTTGTATTGCTCGATGACATCTACAGATGTTTCTGAGGGGTTGACCAGATGATACTTTTTTCTTTCAAGTATTTGATCAACGGGAATTCCAAACGTTTCGGAAAAGTTTTTGTTGACATACCGAATCGCTTCCTCGCGTCCTTCATACTCAGTGTACCAGATCGCAATTTGAAGCTGTTGATCCAGAAATGACTGTGCAGATTTAATTGTGTCCATGAATGAAGATACATTCGCAAGTGAAAAAGAATTGAGCGGCAAATTCACAACCAGCGAAATCAAATCGCAATCACCCAGCAGCAATGAATTTGCTTCATCGTATTACGAGCGGGTCGACATGACTGAGGGGATGTCGTAGGTGCGTTCGCTTTGTGTTGCTTCCGGGTCTTTGTTGTATTCCAAAGCAAGCTGGTACAGTTCTTTACCGGCTTTGGTTGGATATTCAGAATTAACGCAGGCTCTACACAAATCCGCGTCGTCGATGCCAATGCTTTGAGCCAGGGTGTCGATTGGCAGATACTTTAAAGAATCGGCTCCGAGTGTATCAGCCATTTTCTGTTCGATTTCGGGGGTCAGGTCGTGCCCATCCATAAAGTTGGGGGCGAACAATTCGCTGATATTTGACATATCGATCCCATAAAAACAGGGAGCGACAATCGGCGGGCAAGCCACGCGGACATGAACTTCCTTGGCGCCACCTCGTGTTTTAATCTGAGTAATCAAGCCCCGCATTGTCGTAGAACGCACGATGGAATCTTCAACCAGAATCACCTTGCGACCTTCAAGGACTTCGGGCAAAGGCGTAAATTTGGTACGAACTTTGTCTGCACGATTTTTAGATTCAATAAACGTTCTGCCGACGTAACGATTTCGCATTAGTCCTTCGAGGCAAGGAACGTTCAGTTCGTAGGCCATGGCTGAAGCAGCCGGCTTGGCGGTATCGGGTACGGGTACAACGATGGTGTTATCATCGATGGTCAGGTCTTCCTGATTCGCCAAATGCACACCCAGATTGGTACGGGAAAGATAAACACTGCGTTCATCAAGCGTGCTGGCTGCGTTAGCAAAGTAGATCCATTCGAAAAAGCAATGAGCTTTGCGAGGACTTTCTGCAAACCGATGTTTCTCCACTTTTCCGTGCTGAATGAGAACCATTTCACCCGGTTGAAGCGTAACAATACTTTCAGCATCAAATCCTAAATTCCACAACGCAACAGATTCACTGGCAGCTGCGAACAGCGGGCCTTCCACTGCATAGCACAAAGGACGAACGCCGAGAGGATCGCGGGCAATAAACATGTCCCCCCGAGCATTCAGGTAATTCAAGTTGTAAGCTCCATCGAGCTGACGCGCCAAACGAGACATTGTGCCAACAAGATCGCCTCGCCCGTGAATTGAAAAATCCTGCGAAAGCAGATGCATAATAATTTCGGTATCGGTTTCCCGGGCCAAATGGAAATCATCCTGGACTTCGATCTGGTCACGCAACTTCTGGTAGTTTGCTAATTGACCATTGAATCCGAAACTGAACCATTTCGATTTCTGAACATGAGAGCGTTCAAACGGTTGTGCGTAGCTGCGGTCGTCTGTGCCACAGGTTGCATATCGGACATGCCCGATCGCTGCCAGACCATTGTATTCTTCAATGAGGCTTTCTGCTTTTTCCCGGCGTCCCAGTTTGAAGACTTCGTTGACACCGCCCACATCTTTGTGCGTTTTGATCAATTGTTTTCGATGTGGATCGAAACTGGTCATCCCAGCTGCTAGTTGACCCCGATTCTGTATATCGAGCAGCAACCTGGGCATCAGGCTGGCGACACGATTCGGGTCCCCCTTGGGAGCCAAAGGAGAGATCTCATCACCTATTAGATGATAAATAGCGGCAATGCCGCATTCGTGGTGCAATTCCGCCATCGATATTGGTTCCGACGTATTCTTTAGAAATCGGGTAGCAAGAAAAATCAATCAGCATCGCATGTACTGAAAGCACTATAACATCTAGAAAAGTACTCGGTAATTCAGTCACACACCCTCATCATAGCCACGAACGAGCGGGAAACCAAACGAGCGGGAACAAAAAACGGCGACCGATACTGAAACCGGTCGCCGTTTTGATTAAAAGTGAGCTTAGTAGCTAAAAGCTAGCACTACTTACGGGCGCCCACTGGTCAGGCTTGCGTTAAGGACTTTCCCAATTTGCTGGTTGATTTCCTGCAAATGAGCCTTTGTGTAAGCGTCCATCGTAACGGTTTTCGCATTCAAGGTTGTTTCCAGGCGAGCTGACAGTTGACTCAAATGCATTCTCGCCAGGCTGCGAGCATCAGCTGGTGCTGATCCACTACCCGATCCGCTCATCAGTTGCGACAAACTTAAACTTCCTCCCTGAGGCCCAAGCACAATCGCAGAGAGATTTTGGATATAGGCTCTTTGCAAGTTTCTGCGAATGGTTGATATTTCGATCTTCGTCGCTTTATCAACATTGCCAGGAACTTCCGACCAAATCGAATTCGAAAGGGAATCGAAAATCATGGGCATGGTCAGCACTTTCTGATCCTTCACGGCCAGAAGCTCTATATTAAGAACCCGGTGTAGGGTGTCAGGATCGAGCAGGATAGACAGTGCCATCCGCTGAATACTCAATACTTTTTCGTAAATTGGAAAGTGATAAGTTGTGTTGCTCGAATGGCTGTCTCTGTAATGTTCAGGAGCCAAATTTCGCAACAATTCCGGTGGGAATTGGAACGCTTTATCTGAAAAGATTTCATCATTCAGAATTTTCAAAGCCTGTTGTTGCTTTTCCAGGGGAATGGGCTGCATTGCAGGCCGTGCGTTAGGGTCGCCTTTGTGATCGCGAGATGTGTATTCTCCGCCGATATACATTGATGTCAGGGAAGTTGCTTGAGAAACTTCACCCATCAACATATTAAACGAGCTTCGGGCACGCTGATAACCATCTCCCTTTTCGACAACACGGTCGGTCAGCCCTTTGATCGATTGCTTCATCAACTGAATACGCTGAGCTGCGTAATCGAGAGGATCACCCAAGTCGAACAGATTAATCCGTGGATCAGGATTTGTTCTCAGATCCTCATCGGTTGCGTAGGTCAAATCTTTCTCAGCCGAACGAGATGCGATTTTTGCCAGCTCTGTCGCTTCGTTCCCTGAAATCGGTTTGTAACCATATTCGATGGCCCAGTAATCGTAAGGACCGATTGTTTTCGGGAAGTAGTCCCCTTGTTTTTTTGGATCCAACGCAAAGTTTGCGGGAACATAATCCATGATGGAACCAGTCATGCCTTTGGCAGCGGTGATTTTTTGATCATTCGCTTCAGCCAAGCNCAGCATCGTGCTCGCTTTGAAGTTGTGACGCAGGCCCAGAGTGTNACCCACTTCGTGCATCACCACTTCTTTGATGGCTTGCCCAATGTATTTTTCAGGCACTTTGCCACCCGGAGCAGCTCCCTGAACGGTGAGCATCGAAGACAGCATTGCAAGTTGTTGTTGAATCCCTGGTCCCATCATGCAGCAGTTGCACGGTTGACTGGAATTCAACCAACTGGGCTGCATCGGATACCGATTAGCAAGTGAATGCCCGGGTTGTTCGCTGGCAAGTTTCTGGTGTTGCTCATACAGCAATTCCAACTCCTTAGACCGCATTTCCATATCGGGGACTTGAGAAGAAAACAGTTTTAAGAATGTTCTTCGGTCACCTTTTACCAGAATTTCCAAGCCTTGGGGAATCCCCACGGTTCGCACATAATCGTGACGGTAATAACGGACCATGCTTTCGTCGAATACAATGTCTGCATCCAGAATTTGTCCTGTTTTCGGATTCACTCGGCTTGGCCCCATGGCAAACCCCGAAGAAGTCGCGATCCAACGGAACGTGTTGTAACGAATATCTTCCGGATCGAAGTCGTCACTTGATTGTTGATCTCGACATTCAATCGCTTGGACATATCCAATTTTTTCAAACGCTTTGTTCCACTCCAAAATTCCTTCACGAACGTAGGGTCGGTATTTGCGAGGAACTGTTTTTTCGATCCAGAAAATGATTGGTTTTTTCGGAACCGACAGCTTGGCGGTTGCGTCTTCTTTCTCTAGATGCCAACGATTAATGAACCGAACTTTCGGGCTTTGGTTTACATCTTTTGAGAAGTCGTTGGTCGAACTAAGAAAGTAACCGATTCGATCATCAGCCAAGCGTGGCTTGTAGCTGGTCGTGGGAAGTTTCGAAAGTCCGTAGTGAATCACAATTTGTGTTCCCCGAGGATCAGGGACAGGGCTATCGCTGCCTGAAAGTGCCGAGCGTCTAGCCGAAGACGTAAAGACCGCAGCGACTTCAATTTCGATATTCTCTTTGAAGGCTTTGACCTTAAACCACGTGCTTCGTGAACGATCAGGAGTTACTCCGATGCCAGCCAGGTCGTACATAAACAGATCTGCCAAATCGACCAGAACCGATGCTCCACCAGTTTTTTCACTTTTAATCGGAAGCGCTTTGATGATGCTGTCCATGTAGGAAGTTTCAACCGCAGCTGCCAGCGGAGTTCCTGCTTTGGCTTTGAATTTGATGTTGCGTCGAACAACAAGAATCCGATCAGCCGTTCTTTTGAAACTGATGATCCACTGATCCCCAAAGTTCAAAGTGTCTCCACCCAAATACATTCGGCCTGCTCCACGAGCAATTGAAATCGGCAGGATGAAATCTTTGTTGTAGTTCGCTTTGCTGATTTCCATATACAGCTTCTGCTCTTTTTCGCTGTAATACAGCGGCAACAATCCCGGCATCGCGGTCAGGCCTTTGGTCACTTCTTCAAACGCAGGGTAAGTTTTGGCCTGTGCCTGAACAGCGGGAAGTAGCATCAACCCAAATAAGGCACATAACGTGACCGGTTTGGCCCAACTAAAATGCAAGACAGATTTCCGAAATCGATTCATACCAAACTCCTGCAATTGCCAAGCGGCNCTAAAAATTGTGGATCGAATATTGCAAACAGCTCTCACAGACACAGCGTCCCTGCACATTTCAGCAACAGGCGCAAAGCCCGACTGTAGAGGTTGCACACAGTGAGGATATGGCGAATTCTAGGTAAAATCAACAATCCAGAGAGACTTTGCCGGCATTTTCACCACCAAAGCGGAATTAGACAGATTCGTTGACTTTCCGCAACACAGACGCAAATGCAGCAGCTAAAAGGGCCAATTCCCCTAGGCACTCTCAAAAATGATGCGTCGAGGGCTGGAGAACAAGCGGGTAGACACACCGGGGTAGCACAGACGATCCCGTCCAGGGTCGTCTGTGTTGCG
>JAESQE010000148.1 GCA_016765335.1 Planctomycetaceae bacterium | reverse complement strand
ATTGAAACACCAAGATCCACATCTTTAAGCAACGGAATGAGTAATCCCGCCAGTTCGAGTTGGTCTGTTTGCCCAACAGCCCAGGCAGCAGCCTGCCTGACTTTGGGGTCCGAATAAGTCACCAACGATTTGAGTAGTCCTTTGTTTCCAATAAGATTTTTGGGATTGGAAATATCAACGGCCTTTTCCTTTTCGAGAGTCACGTCCTTTTCTTCAGAGATATCAATAGTGGAAAGGCCCGCCAAAAGTTGTTCAAGGCTTCCCATCTGCTGCTCTTTGTATTTGATTTTTCCATTCTCGAAATCAACTTGCGAGAGGTCATCAGGCAATCCACGTCCGCCAGCAAGAACACCTTCTCCCAGGTTGACCGGGCGGGTCCTTCGTCTGGTCGGTATTATTTTCTTTGTTGCTTTTAATAAAAACAACAAAGTGAAGCATGTGGCTGTCGGGTGAGTGATGGCTCGAATGGGAACTTCAGGCCAGCTTCCATTGGCTGCTTGCTGAGGCAACAGATGATCTGTCCCTTCCTTGTACCAGTCGTGATCGCCATAAGTATCCCAATGATTGATGGACGATGCTCGTTCCAGTGCATAGAAATAATAGTGCGGAAAACCACGATGCCCATCAACTAAGTTCTGAGAAAAAGTTGCAGTGAGCCATCGATGGGTTTTTGCATTGGTCGCATCGATAATTGGTTGAATCGGCTTGGGAGTCGTTCTCTTTGTTTTATTGGATTGATTGGCGTCGCTTGGATTCTTTTTGACAAGAACTCCAAACTTAGGACCATTCTTCAGTGCTTGCTTCTTGCCCGGTGGCCCTGGGAGTGGCTGATCATGGAATAGAATCAGTCGAATAATCCCGAGCGTCCCCGTAGCTGCCACCGCCATGGTTGCATAGGGAGGA
The DNA here is from genome assembly GCA_016765335.1 of Planctomycetaceae bacterium. Taxonomy (GTDB): domain Bacteria; phylum Planctomycetota; class Planctomycetia; order Planctomycetales; family Planctomycetaceae; genus Rubinisphaera. The sequence continues at coordinate 3,334 of JAESQE010000148.1, read as the reverse complement.
TCCTTTGATAGGACTTTGTTGTTCTGTCGAGATGGCTGATAATAAAATTCGCCAGCTGGCCCCTGAGTTTGAATGTGCCAGCCGGCAGCTTCCTCGAAGACTTCTATCGGGATCTCTACGTTTGCACGATGAGCTGCCCATAAACCTAAAATGGCGTATTGAGTAATACTGGTATCACCTTTTGTTTTGTCTCCAGGATAAAACCAACTTCCAACATTATTTCGCTCACGCAAAATGTGATCGGCGATTGCTTGAATCTGTGGCAAATATTCCTCTGAATCAGCAGCTTGCAGAGCCATAATATCGATGGATGCTTCATAGATGTGGTGCTGTTTTGGCCTGTAGACAAGATCTGTTTTTGGCTGGGTGAACTTCTTGAGAATCACAGCTAGTCCTCTTTGAACAGCCGGGCTGCTTGAGTCATCTCCTCCTGCCAGAAGCGTGTAAGTGACCAAACCGGTCGCAACTTCGTACTTTAAATCGTATTGGCGTAAATAAGCCAGCCCCCGATCAATCGCAATTTGAACCCGAGGCTCTCTGACAGGATCAGCTGCGCAAACTATCCCTGTAGACAAGAGAAAGTTCAGGNCTGCAANAATNCCAAGAGGTANTATTTTTTGNTNCCANGTTTTAGATTGNACCGTGTNTCGCATATCNCTGATCCNTAGAAAAAGGAGCAGAAGNATTTATTTGGGAGCAGGAAACNAACGAATTNTGCTGTACCGCTGGTAAGTTTCAAAAATATCGCCACCATCAAGAATTCGTGGGTCTGAGGTACTTTTCAGATATCCGTTAAGCATAGCAAGATGTTCATTAAAGATGTCCTTGAATGCAATTTCATTTGCCAGGTTTTTCAGACACGCAGGATCTTTCTTAATGTCGAACAATTCAAATCCAGGCCGTTTATCGACCGCCCAGTGAAAGTGTTTCGAGTAAGCCGGATTTTCACGATGCTCGATCAGGAAGGTCAATGACGGACAGGCATCAATATCATGATAACCACCGTGCATAGGGCCTAGGACTTCTGGTTGATCATACTTTTGAGGAGTGCCAGCTGGCCATCGAGCGGGTTTAAAATTACGAATGAGAAGATACTGCATTGTGCGGACTGCTCTTTGAGGATAACTCAAATTTTGATATCGCGATGAAGAGTGTCTTTCCCGGGCAGAATAAACGGCTTGGCGATGAGGATCGCATCTACCTTGCTGATCACTTTTCAGTAGATTCAAAAAACTCATGCCTGACAGAGGGTATTTCAGGGAACCATGTTTGACGTTTGCTGCATCAAGAATGGTGGCTGTGATATCAACAAAACCGATTAAATCGGTGACTGTTCTGTTGGCCGGAATGCTTTGCGGCCAACTGATTGCCAGCGGCATGTGAATACCGTACTCGTAGCAATTTGCCTTGGCTCGCGGAAAAGGCATCCCGTTATCTGAAGTCACAATNACAAGCGTGNTNTCCAGTTCGCCGATGGAATCAAGNATGGTCAGCATNTTAGCAAGATGGGAATCAAACCACTCGATTTCAACGTAATAATCAAGAATGTCAGAACGTATTTCTGGATGATCTGGCAAAAACCCAGGGACCGAAACAGCTTTGACCTGCTTGTGTTGTTCAACACCAATTCCTTTTTTATAGACACGATGTGGCTCTGTCGCACCGTACCAAAAAAAGAAGGGATCATCTTGCGATTTACGATCTTTCAGGAAAGTAGCAAAATTCCCGGCGTAATCATTCGCACTGATCCCCGGTGGATGGTCCTTGTTTTTTAAGCGAGAATAGTTGGGACCAGCTGGATTTCGTTTTCGTCCAGAAACTTTCCAATTCCCTGGTCCCCACCCTTTTCCTGTGTATCCAATATGGTATCCGGAAGCTTCGAGTAGATCAGGAAAGACCTGGTATTTCAGCGGGAACGAGCTGGCATGTGTCCCTGCATGTTCGATCTGCCAAGTTTGTCTACCGGTGAGTAAAGCTGCTCTGCAAGGGCTGCATCCTGGAGAAGCTGCAATCGCGTTCGTGAATAGAACCCCTGATGAACCGACCCGATCAAATGCAGGGGTCGAAATTTCCTTACAACCGTAAGCCGAACAGTGTGCCCAGGATTGATCATCGCTGATCGCAAAGAGAATGTTCGGGCGTTTCGATTCTCCTGCGACCACCCAGGAACCAATCACCAACAGAAATATGCCCGGCGTCAAAAAAGACATCAATTGTCGCATAGAGTTCATTGCCTAAAATGGGTTAGAAAATAACCGAAACCAGAAAGCAGATCGCGTTTAATAAGTTGATACGGTTTTTATTATACGAAAAAGACTCAAAGAATTCATACATTCGCATTGCTGGATGCTCCCTGGAGAGTAAACACGGCATGCAGGCTAGACACTAACGTATATGGGAACCTCTATTAATTGAATCCCAGAGGTTCTCGAATACAGTTTGGTTATAAAAAACAGCTCAAAAACCCTCTCTAACTCCCCCTTCGTAAGAGCGAGGACAAATTAATAGATATTCTCATATGTCTACTTTGACGCAAACAGAGGATTACGGAACCAGCATGTCATTCCGTAACATGTTTCATTGATAAGAGTTGCGTTCACTCACCCCGGATCCTACTAAACTGCCTTCTGGTGAAACCACGGGAATTGCCTCTATGTACACTTGAAATCACATCGGCTCTCGCTGATTATACCCACGACTTGAATGATTCTGGTTAATCGCTTGCAGGACGCACAAATGCGACAATTTAACAACACCCTCACGTAGGAATCTTACGAGAAGATCGCTAGATAACATCACAGAAAGATTTCAAAATGACACGAGCAGAACGACTTGAGCGTTTGAAACTCGGTTTACAAACCCGACGGGATGAATTGAGAAACGTACCGGGGCCGGAAGCCAATCTACTCGAATCACAAGTGTTGGCGTGGGTGATGCAGCTGATGTTGCCCAGTACAACGAATCGAGCGACCTGAATACGCATTTGATCGCAATGAAAGCAGATGAGCTTTCAGAGATTGAACATGCGTTAGTGAAGTTTCAGGAAAACGAATATGGTGTTTGCGAATTGACCAACAAATCAATTCCGATTGCACGCTTAGAAGCCATGCCCTTGACTCGCTTTTCAGTTCAAGCGCAAAGAGACGCCGAAGAAACCCCTGTATTCTAGCTGAAAACCCTGTGGGACAGCATTAAGAGGGTTCTACAGGAAATCAAAGTCAAAGAAAAAAGCTTGGTACCTGAGTGTGACTTAATTGTTACACCTATGTGTCAGGCTTTTTTTACGCTTATGGGAACCTCTGAAAAGATGGTTCTCCCCCTTACGAAGGGGGAG
>JAESQE010000147.1 GCA_016765335.1 Planctomycetaceae bacterium | reverse complement strand
TCAAATTCATGGACTTGCACGTAAGGAATAAAACGAGGATCATTCAATTCGTTTGCTAACGACTCTTCTAGTTTTTTTGCCTGTTGAAATGGCTCGGCTGATTTCATGGCGTCATCGTATCCGGGAAAATCCTTGGGCAACGAGTACAGATCAATCATCATCGAGAATCTGGCATCGGCTGACTTATCTTCCCTCATCCATCTGCGTATGTCTCCCATCGAATGGACAAATGTAGTACCTAATCCGCCGATAGGAATTGTGTTATCACGTCTTTTATTCAACCCCGTAAATCGAGGTTTCACAACCATGACATTGAAGAGAGCTAAATGAGGCTGGAGAACCGTGACAGCAAAAGCTTGCTCGGTTTGTCCTTCTACTGTTAGGTAAAGTCGCTTCATTAGAATGGACCTCCACCAAGGACATTTTTCTCCCAAAGTTGCCCCACCGAATATTCTTCCAACCATTCCTTGAGTGCTGTCGTATCGAGTTTCTTGAATGAGGAAGATTTCTCGTCTCGATCAACAACGATGACATCCTCCGCATCGAATGAGTCAAGAAAAGATGAGGACTGTGTTGCAATAATTACCTGGCAATGGTGAGACGCCTTTTTGAATAGCCCTGCGACAATTGTTTTTGCAGCCGGGTGCAAGCCTAGTTCTGGCTCGTCAACGATAATTACATTTGGCAAATTCTCTACCGGTTGTAAGAGCAATGTCACAAGCGAAATGACTCGAAGGGTTCCGTCCGATAACTGATGAGGACCAAATATCTGATCGGAGTTCTTTTGACGCCAATTTAATATGATCTCTTTGTTGCTTACTCCCGTAGGTTCGAGATCAAAATCGTCGAAGAATGGAGCAATGCGACGAATTGTTGACACGATGCGACGATAAGCAATTGTGCTTTCTTTGTTTTTTAGTTCGTAGAGGATGGCAGCCAAGTTACCTGCATCCGGCATCAGCCAGCGATTGTCTCCTACGTAACAATATTGCCGAGCACGGGCTGTTGCTGATGTATCATGAAAATGAAAGACTCGACAATTACTTAATAGATGTCGAAGCACCGATATCATTGGTTTATCTTCTTCAACTTCCTTATTAATTCGAGACTCCTGATGCCCCGCTCCAAGCTCAACCTGATTGGTATATTTAGCATGCTTTAATTCTGTATAAGCCAATTTCTCTTCAGCAAAGATTAGAGTATCTCCAGCCGCATGGAACAGACGAATTTGGTACGTGTTTTTTCCGTTTACTGCATCAAATTCTAGTTTTGCTTCAATTTGTGGTGTTACCTTTGCCCCAAAATGAAGCAGCGATTGCGCACGCCCCGATGTGGCGATGTATTGTTGTAAACGCCCGCCAACCATTTCGTTGAGCATCTTGAAGAACGAAATGAAGTTACTCTTTCCTGCCCCGTTGGCACCAATCAACACATTCAGCTGACCAAGTTCAATCTCCATTGACTTGATCGACTTGAACCCTTTTAACGTAATTTTATTCAATTGCCTCATCGCAACATTCCTAATGTGCAGTAACGTTTTGCAGGTGTGTCTAACTACTTGCTGCACCTGCACGATCAGAATGATCTCACCTGATGATTTTCAAATTCCATTGTGCCTGACTCACCTCACCAATGCAACGAACAGACGATAGCAAATCATTCAACAAAAAAAGCCGCGGACCAATTTAGGGCTGCGGCTTTTTTTTCTTGAACTGTGTTCTGGATTACCAGGGCATATTGGTATCGCGGTTGTAGCCTGCGAACCCAGGATGATACCAGGGTCGGCGGTAGCTGTAGTAGGGGAAACGGAAATGACCGTATTCGCTGCTGCGATAAAATCCTGGACCGAAGTGATACTGGTAAGGATCGCCGGCTGGACCGTTTGCGTTACCTGAATTTGAGTATCCGTTACCGGTATATTGTCCGTTGCCGCGATAACCATTGCTTGTATAGTTTTGGTGGCCTTGATTGTTTGAGTATCTATCGAGCTGAGGATTTCCGCCGATGTATCCGTTGGCAAGAGTGCCTCCCAGTGGACCACGGGGCGGAGCGCCAGGGACAGAATAAAAATACGGCGAACCGCTGCGTGGCTCGTAGCCACCCGGCAGCCAGTACCCGCGTTGAATTCTCAATTGATCGTTCCCAATTTCAACAGGATTCCCATAGTTATGAGACTGTGGAAATTCATAGGGAACCGGTTCGTCATCGGAATTTTGATTGTTCCGGTTTTCGGCTGCCTGGACCGGTTTTTCAGCCGTGGGCTGCGGAGCCTGTTCTACGGCTGGATCATCCAAAGGTTTGATTTCCAGAATCGGTTCACTCTGAGCTGAGCAGATTCCGCCCATACAAAAAAAGATGGCCATCGCCAGTCCACGGTTAATCATTGTCTCATCCTCAATAGTTTTCGTTGATGTATTAGGCGAACAACAAAGTGTTCATAGTGTCGATTTTTGGCTTTTCAACCGAACTGATTACCTTCAGCTTAGTGTTAATTTAGGCAAAGGCGAGGAAAAATGAGTGGTAAATGCATCCTCAACGGTCGTATCTTGCGGATGATATCGATTTATTGGCTAATCCTGACGGAATCATCTTGAGGATGCGTGGGTAACATCCGATCTGGTATCTGGGGGACTGATTGGTCGAAAGGTGCGCTCTATTGCGCGAAGGTCCGGTTATAGCGATTATAACTTGTCGGATCACCAAACGACCCAATCCCGCATCAAGCTATCTGCTTTCAAATACACTTTGGGAATGTGAATCATGTCGGGACGAATGATACTTTTAACTGTCGCTAGTTTACTGCTTATTGTCAGCGACGCTTCTGCACAGGATTTGAATCAATACGACCCTGCTGGTTACTCCGGGGGCTACGCCGAAGGAGCTTCCGGGCCTTTGGGCTTTGAACAACTTTATCCGTATGATGCTCAGGAACCCTGGCAGCACGGCTACATTCAATACATGCCTTTTTACGGAGCGTACCAGCACTTCCGCCCTTACAATTACAAGACTGTCCTTTCGCAAACACAGACAGCAGCTGGTTGGGGCATGTCCGCCAAGATGCCTTACTCGCAGCAATTTTGGCATAAGTATCATGAAAAATCTCGTATGAGCTATGTACCAGATCAGGCGTATGAATCGCTGCCCATGTATCGTCAGCCTCCGGTACAGCAACCAGCTGGTCAGTTAGCACCGACACAACGCGCACCTGCTGCGACACCGAAAGTTCAACTGATACCGCAGCCGGTTCCTCAACCTCAAGGAGCGTTAGAGTTCATTCCTGTGCCTGCTCCGCCTGTGACTCAAAATGAACAGCGGCCCCAAGGAATTTCTTATCAGCAACCTCTACTCATCGCCCCTTAATTTGGCTGCATGAGTAGCGGAAGTTAGTGCATGCCAAGTTCTTCTATGAACGGCAAAACTCAAGCTGCCGATGAAATTCATATTCTTGATGGTCTGACTCCCTACAGAAGGAATAAGGCCGATTGGGTGCCACTGCCTGGCTTGCCCAGCAGTGCAACTTTGAGCGGGAACTTCAAAGAAAGTCACCAGGGCCATTACTGGCCCGGCTCGCCGCAGTAGCCGGAAGAAAAACTCCTCAACGGTTTCATTCCACGGTTTTTACTTCTATCCTATGACTTTACGACAGTTAAGAGGAACTCTGTAAAATTCAAGGGAACACAGACATTCTGTGTCTGTGTTGTTTGAGCATACCTTCATTCAAGGCAGGCAAGAATGTCTACCCTCCGTTTGTAATGTCTTTTGAATTCATAGAGGTNCCTTTAATTTTTGAGCGATTGATAGTTTACCCTCATACACAGGTTGAGCCACGAAAGCTCCCTGTTTTATTTTTATTACGTTTGGGAGATGGACCATGAAGCTAGAAAACAAAAATGTAATCATCACAGGTGGCTCGCGCGGGATCGGCAGAGGGTGTGCGATGGAGCTTGCCAACGCCGGTGCGAACGTTGCCATTAACTATCACTCAAACGCAGAAGCTGCCAACGAAGTGGTGGCCGAAATCAAAAAACTGGGCCGAAATGCCATTGCAATTCAAGCCGATGTTTCTGATCTATCGTCTGTTGATCGACTGGTTGCACAAGCCGTTGAAGAGTTTGGTTCTTTGGACTGTTTCGTCTCTAATGCTGCCCACAGTGATCGAGACAACATGCTTGAAGCCGACATGGAAGGGTTTCGGCGGACAATCGANGTTACGATGTGGGGTGCGTTTTACGGGCTACGGGCCGCAGCAAAGCAAATGGTTAAGCAGGGGACCGGGGGAGCCATTACAATTGTCAGTTCCCCACATGCCAACATCGCATTCCCTGGAGCAATGGCCTACAACATGTCCAAAGCCGCGATTGACCAGATGGCAAAAACCGCAGCGATCGAATTAATTGACGATCAGATTCGCNTCAATATTGTTCACCCAGGTTGGATCGATACCCCAGGCGAACGGAAATTTTACTCTGAAGAACAACTTGCCAAGGCTGCTCAAAACCTTCCCATGAAACGGCTCGGAACCTCTGAAGAAATGGGCAAAGCGATCCTCTTCACACTCAGTCCAGATTCTTCTTACATGACAGGCAGCGTTTTACTTGTCGACGGGGGAATTTCATTGCCTTGGTGGTCGAAAAAGAAAGATGGCCTGGAATAGAGCTTCCCGCGACCGATTTCCCGTTAATCCGAGTTCCTTTTCCCCGAAAAGATTCTCGGATCAGCCTTCCCTGAACTGCATTATTGAAGAAAAACAAGCCAATCTGTCGATAAAACAGATGGGGAATTCCTAACTGAACGCTAGTTTTCATTGGGATTGGTTTGAAATAGCTCATGGGACGGTCAAGGCACAATACGATTTCGCAGTTGCTTGAATCGCAAAAAACGATCAACACAGACGCGGTGCGCCATCACGTTACTAAGAATTTTTCACAACGATTTACCAAATTGTGCTTCGCTTGTTGCATTTGTGTTTTGGTGCTGCCTTTGACTGGATGCAACATCGCCTGGCAAAGCCGCAAATCTGGATTGCATACCTTGTGGGGAGATTTCAATACCTACAATCAACCTGGCTGGATGTACGAACAACGACATCATTTAATTCCCAACAATCGAATAATCAACGAATATCGCTGGCTGCACGGGCCTGTTTCGTTGGCTTCAAGCCCGCACAATACAAAAAGAGAACGAACTGCACACTGGCAACATACCGATGCCTTTGCCCCCAGCAGTTTCCCAGAATTGCCCATAGAAAATTCTGAATCAACGACGATTCCTGGCCCTGAAAACATGCCCGGACTTGTACCTTTAAATCCTTCTGAAGGTCACGCAAAGCTTGCCCCACGTTNGCAAAATAATGCCCAAAGATCGAACAACCCACCTGTTGAAATTATTATTCCCTCTCCGTTATCTCCAATCGAATCCAAGTCAGGTTTTCTCGATGAGAACACCGAAGACAATAACACAAAAAACCAAAAGCAATATTTAGCCCCGCCAAGTATCCTGGGACCAACTGCCCGTTACCGTCGCTCTGTACGCCCAACGCCTCCGCTTCGAGCCACTGGATATCAGCGAAAAGCCGCCCTGCCCAGTTCCTCGATTCTATTTGCTCGCCCATGACAATATGTGTCAGCGAGTGGTTATCTATGCTCACAGATTTAACAACCGACAGGTTCACCTTAATGGCACTTACTTTAGAAATTATGTTCGTAAACTCACGATTGATTCGATGCAGGGGTGGCTGGGGCGCAAATCGATTGCTGTATTGTAATTGAGCTGTACTTGCAGATTATGGATTGCATCAAGAAAGTGGTTTTGGCCCCAGATGTTGGATACTTCTGGGGCCAGAACAATTGCCTGTGAGGTTCAGTCAGTTTTGCATGGGCGGGCTATCATTTCCTCAAAATTTCCTTTGCGCCCCAGCCACCCTTTTGTTCATTTTTCACCCGGTATCGTAACCGAGGCCAGTGCCCTACGACTGATTGCGTGGGCAAACGTCCGAAGTTAACCCATTTCGCAAAACAAAAAACACCATACCATACCACCAAAGTAAGTACCATTAAGGTTCACCCAGTGATTTGGTTTGAGAGACTCAATCGGCACACGAAGGTGGGTGCAAGCACCGCACTCTACACTGGAATCCCGTTTGAGGGTTGTCTGTGTTGCGCAGTAAACTTTATTTCTCTCGTAACCAGCGGGGGGCGATTTGGTCGGCTTCGTCGGCTGTGGTGAGCCAGTGAAGCAGGCGGTCTTTCATTTCGTAGACGACTTCGGTCTGTTCAGGATGATCTGCCAAGTTGTGCATTTCGTGCGGATCGTTTTTCAGGTCGTACAGTTCTGCATCTCCCTCGGGGTAATAAATGTACTTCCAGCGACGTGTGCGAACCATTTTTGCATCGGGATGACGCACGTTTTTTATGCCAATCCCCTTTTGAAATTGAAAGTTTAATTTTCCGGAAGTGATTACCTCTGGAATGACATTTTCACTGAAGACCGCTTCTCGCTTTTTGTATTCACGCTCCGACTCAGCAATCAAAGGCACGAGCGAACGCCCTTGGTTTTCGTAAGGCTCGGGCAATCCAGCCAGTTCGAACAATGTAGGCAGTAAGTCAATCGATTCGATCAACTCATTATATTGCCCTGGCTTGATCGTCGGCGGAAACCGAATCATGAATGGAACGCGCACCGAAGAATCAAAGAAGCAGTTCTTGCCCATCAAGCCATGTTCGAGAAGTTGATCTCCGTGATCCGAACTGAAAACAACAATAGTGTTATCGGCCTGCCCGGTTTCTTCCAACACTTGCAGGATGCCACCGACTTCGCTGTCGATATGCGAAATTGCACCGTAATAACTGCGGTACATCCATTGCAGTTTGGCTCGGTCTGTTTCGTAGACTGGTCGCCCACGCAATATCAGTAACCTTAACGGAAGAGGGAGTTTTCCTATCTGCTCCAGCGATAGTTGGCCGGGTAGAGGTATCGTCACGTCGTTGTACATCGAATCGAAGGGCATCGGAACTTCAAACGGTGAATGTGGCTTCCAGAAAGAGCAGAACAAAAAGAATGGCTTGTCGTTTTTTTCTAACCGTTTGATGTGATGTTTGGTTCGCTGTGCAATCCAGGTTGTCTCTGAATATTTGATATCTAAAGCTTGTCGATACGGATTTTCTCCAGACGGAATGTTCTTAGCCAAAGCTCGATGATAGCGTTTGTGTTGCGGATCATTTTCTTTTCGCCATTTAATATAGTCTGAATACTTATCAAGACTTGGAACTGCATCGTGTAATTCCACAAAGTCGAAACCGGTCCGCCTGGCTTCTTGAGGAGTCGGCGGATAATAATGCAATTTTCCGATAGAAGTCGTAACATAACCGGCCTGCTTCAGACGAGCTTGCATCAGCGCTTCTCTCCGATCAAGCGGCGTGTAGTTCACACGGTTTTTGTGCGAATGCGGATACCGTCCAGTAAAAAAACTTGCTCGCGATGGAACACAAACCGGAGCTTGCACAAAACAGTGCGTGAAGTTCGCACTCTGTTTTGCAAAACGATCCAGATGAGGGGTTTTAATGATCTGGTTGCCGTTCGCTCCCAGGCAATCCCAGCGTTGCTGGTCAGTCATGATAAACAGAATGTTCGGCTTGGAACCCGATAGCGACTTTTCAGCTGCAACAGATGTTGTGCTTAGTAACACTTGGCAAGACAAATGCAGCAGTATGATCAGAACAATTTGAAAGCGATTCATGCGAAGCGTCCCTTGATGGTGAAAGATGAATTAAACTCTATGCATTTGACGCATCATCAGTCAACGGTAATAGGCCGCTTCTTTGTCATGAATAGTTTGCTCGGTGGCTGGGTTCTGGAAATCAGCTTTGCTCCAATTTTGTGACAGTTCCGATAAGTTGCTGATTAATTCATTGCATAACAAATCGACATCAATCATTTCCCCTGAGAGTTCCAGCAAGCCAGGGATTTCTGGAACCAGCGGAGATTGCTTGAGGATTAAGCTGCCATGTTGAAGGATTGCTCCTTTACGACGGCGTTGGGCGCTACCGAGAATTTTGCTGGAATCGGTCACCAAATCGTGGCAATCGCCTCGCAAAAAACAGAGGAAACGATTGTTGATTTCCTTAACGTCTTCTCCCCGCATTTGCGTCTGGATATTCTGGTTTGCTAACGCTTGAATAAACGCATGATGCACAATGCTGTATAACTTAATCGGAGTTGCGGCCAGCGGGTGCGTGGCAGGTATCGCAAAGGAATAAGTCAATTCCTGATCGTGTAATATCGCTCCGCCTCCAGAAAGTCTGCGCACTTTGGGAAGTTGTGTAAATTGTTGGGGGAGTTCGCCGCCGGTCTTTTCCTGAAAATATCCCAGGCTCAACGTTGGCTGATCCCAACGGTAAAATCGCAGCGATAACTTATCAGCATCAATGGCTTGTTGAAGTAACCATTCATCACAAGCCATGTTCCACCCGCCTGAAGTGGGTGTTAAATCGTAATAGAGATTGCCGTCTGTTGCACAGGTCATGCGAGTACGATTCGTCAAGTTAAGTCGCAATTGCCGGAACTGCGATTTGCATGTTCCGGCCTACCGGTCTTGAATTAAGAATTGGTACCAAACAAAATCGTGCTGTCTCAAAACTGCGTGGAGTCAACTTTCAAACCCGTAGCTTAAATACAACTCAGGTTTTAAGACTGCTTCTAGTTTTAAATATCCGAATCTTTAACATCCAAAGCATATTTTTCAATAAATTCGCGACGAGGTTCAACATGATCCCCCATTAATATCCGGAAAATTTCATCGGCTCCTGCTGCATCTTCCATTGTAATTTGAAGCAAGTTGCGAACTTCAGGGTCCATTGTGGTCAGCCAAAGTTCATCGGCGTCCATCTCTCCCAGCCCTTTAAAGCGAGTGATTCTTCCTTGGATTAAATCTTCACCCACTTTGCGTAACGTATTCAGTAAGCCTCGCAATGACCCCAGCGTAACTTCTTTCTTGGTGGTGCGGATCACAAACGGATAGAAAGATTCCCCGCCTTTCAAACCAGCTGGGATTAAATCTTCGACCTTAATCCCGTACTCTTTGAGGCGAACAAAATACTCATTGATTTTACGCACTTCATGCAGATCGAGCATGTAAAGAGAAGTTTTCTCTTTCTGCGGTTCAGCTTGCTCGTTTTCGCTGTCCTCTGTTGGCTCAACGGAATCTTTTTCTTCAGCCTTCTTTTCTTCAGTCTCCTTTTCGTGAGCCACTTCAAATTCGACTCCTCGTTTGCG
>JAESQE010000146.1 GCA_016765335.1 Planctomycetaceae bacterium | reverse complement strand
AAAAACGGACAAAATATCCTCGCAGGCATCGAATCCGCCTTCACTTCTACGCCAATCCTGCCACACTGCGTTCCTACCGCTGAGTAGTTACCTTTTTTCATACAATTGCCCTGATTCTTGTTCGCCCCCCCCCCGAATCGCCATATTCTGCTTAACTCCATCAGGAGGTCGAGACGATATCATCGTTATACTTGTAAGCTTCATGAATCGAGGGGATTGCTATGTGGGGATACGCGTCAGTCATTCTGCTGCTTTTGTCGGCAGGAGGGACGAGTTTTGCTCAACGCCCGANTCGCNNCCAACGCGATGGNGAAACGTTGCCGCCAATCGTAAATGCGGCATCTGAGATGCGAATCGAAGCAAAATCGGTTTCACTTGACGATCTTGAGGCGATGGCGATGGCCAACAACCCGACCCTTGTCCAAGCCAATGCCCAGATTCGCGCGGCTCGCGGCGGCTCTTATCAAGCCGGGCGATGGTTCAATCCCGTAGTTGGCTACACCAGCGACCAAATCGGAGTCAACGGAACGGCTGGAGAGCTTCAAGGTGGCTTTGTTTCGCAGGAATTCGTGACCGGTGGCAAACTCCGCTTGAGTCGCCAAAAGTGGGCTCAGAGAGCGCGCATCGCTGAAACGAATCTAACCGCGCAACACGGTCGTGTTCTAAACGACGTGAGAGTGTTTTTCTATCGGGCTCTCGCGGCGCAGCAGCACGTTCAAGTTCAACAAAGGATACTGGATAACGTAAAAGACCATGTTTTGACACGCAAGGAAATGCTCAACCTTGGGCAAGCCAATCAGGCAAGCATGCTGCAGGCGGAAGTCGATTTGCAGCGAAGTCAACTGAATCTGCAAGGGGCAGAGAACGATCTTCATCAAGCCTGGCAAAACCTCGTGGCTATGGTTGGCATGCCTGAGTTGCAAAAGGCAAGACTCAGTGGTTCCCTTGAAGCTGATACGGAACCGCTTGAGTGGCAAACCGCAATTCATCAATTGCTTGAGAACAGTCCCGAGCTGATAGCAGCGTGGGAAAAAGTGCGGCACGACGAAATCACGGTCCAGCGTGAACGAGTGGAGCCGATTCCAAATCTGATGATCAGCGCGAATGTTGGTCGCAACTTTGAGACCGGCGATGCCGTCACTGGCGTTACTGTCGGTTTTGCGCTGCCAATCTTCGATAGGAATCGCGGGACCGTTCAGCAGGCGCGTGCCGATCTGAGCCGATCGCGGGCCAATGTAAAACGCCTCGAATTAGAATTGAGCATGCGACTGGCGGCTCAACATCGAAACTATCAAACCGCTTGGCAACACGTTCAGGTGTATCGCTCTGGAATGCTCCCTAAATCGAAAAAAGCCTATGAGCTACTGCACGAAAGTTACAAGGCCCGACGAGCCGCTTGGCCGGATGTGCTCGCTGCTCAACGGATGTATCTTGATCTGCAACTGCAGTATATCAATCAACTGGTCAGCTATCGCGAATCGGACGTAGCCATTCGCGGAATGCTATTGTCCGGTGGATTAGTCGAGCCACCAGCACCGATCAGCGGCGGTCATATCGACGCCGTGCCCAAACCTCGATAACGTGCCAGCGACATAGCCACTCCTAACTCGTATACACCCCATTTCCCAAAAGACGTATTCCATGAGCAATCACGAAGATCGCCGAAACTTTCTTACACAAGGCGCGGCAGCTACCGCAGGGTTGTTCACCGCGGGAACGGCCTTGGGGCAGCAACCTGAAACGACATCTCGTTCCGATGGCGATGCCAAGAGTGGACAGGGCGAGGAATTCCCCCGCTGGCACGCCGGGCCCGGCGGACCGGTCAATTCTCCGACTGATCGAGGCAAATTGGTCAACGGCTTTCGTAGAGAAAACCTGAAACCAATTGCAATGGCCACTCCTGACCTTGCGAAACTGCCATTCAAAATGGTCGGTGGCGTGAAGGAATTTCATCTTCGCCCAATGCCAGTCCAGCAGGAACTGCTTCCGGGTCAGACATTCAACTTCTACGGCTACAACGGAACAATGCCCGGTCCGACCATCGAAGTGAACCAGGGGGACCGCGTTCGCGTAGTCGTTCACAATGAATTACCCGAAGCCACCACCATCCACTGGCACGGGCTGGAATGCCCCAACGACATGGACGGTATTCCTTTCATTACTCAAAAGATGATCGCTCCGGGGGCGAAATACGTTTACGAGTTCACAGTGCATCAGGCCATCAGTATGGCCTACCACGCGCATGTTGGCATGCAAGAGGCAGCGGGTTCGATTGGCATGTTCGTCGCCCATCCTAAAGTCGCTTTCAATCCTCCCGTCGATTACGATTTCGGCTTACTGTTACAACAATTTAACATCGGTCCGAACAGCGATGTCGTCAATACGATGGCCATGGACTGGAACTATCTGACGATTAACGGTCGATGCGGCCCCTACACGACTCCGCTACTCGTACGCCTGGGATCACGTGTACGACTGCGGTTCTTCAATTTCAGTACGCTTCATCAGCACCCGTTGCATTTTCACGGTCACACCGGCTGGTTGACGGGAACCGAAGGCGGTCGTATTCCGGATTCTGCCTGGCTGCCCCTTAACACAGTGCGCATTGGGATCGGCGAAATTCGTGAGGTCGAATTTGTTGCGAACAATCCGGGTGATTGGGTCATGCATTGCCATATGTTCCACCATACTGCAAATCATATGGTGAGCCAGGTTGGTCCGCACATACGCGACCCGAAACTGGATACATACAAGGACATTCCAGCTTTCCCGCAACTCATGCAGGGCAAGATGCCTATGAAACCAATGATGATGGAAAAAATCGCCGGGCGGCGCGAAACCCAAGGCATGGCCGACCAATGGTTCAAAGGCAGCAAAGGCATGATGACCATTATTCGCGTGTTGCCGGATGAACTCTACACGAAGATTACACAAACGGACCTCCCGATACCCGTTGGTGCAAGTTTGTTCTCAGAGCAGTGAGCAATAATCATCAGGATTCGGGTAGCACCGTAGGGCAGCCGCCTGCCTCTTTTTCGTCACAATGTCCACAGCCGACACCTTTGTTCTTCTCGGCAGTGGATTGATGGCAATGCTTGTACTGCTCTGGCCTGTGGGAATTGTCGCCGAAGGGGAATTAAAGGTGCCATTCGTGTCAGGAACCTTTATTGGCGATTATCCTTCTTTTGATTCTTGCAGCCGCTGACGTTGAAGAAATCACCCCCTTTGAGGCGAGTGTCGTCGGTGTCCCACGCAATCGATTTATCCTGTTTCGAAAGCAAGGGAATGTGCTTCGAGCAGTGGATGTACGCTTCTTCGACATCTACAACCACCCACCGTTCCGGCTTTCTCCCCCCCCCTTCAACTGAACATCCTGCAACACCGAATCTGGTAAACCGGGAATCAGTTGAAGTTCGTCATTTTCGGCTANACTCGCACGCCCGTTCACATGCAGTCCAATCGTGTGTTGGAAAAAATCGATGAACATTGGAGTTCCCCACGAATAGTGGGCGCCTGATGGAGAGTGTATACTCTTCTTAAGGAACTTGTCATGTCGAAACCTAAGACGTTATCCTCAGTCAGTAACACTGTTCGGCGAACTTTCTCTGAAGAATTTAAGCAAGACGCTGTCAGCCTGGTCACCCAGCAAGGTTATTCGCTGACCCAGGCAGCTCGCAGCTTGGATCTGCATCCCAATTTGATTCGTAACTGGAAAAACAAATTCATGGGCACTCAAAAGGATTCTCCGCAACTCTGCGAAGATGAAAAAGCAGAACTCAAGCGGCTGCAGAAAATCAAAGGTGTCAGGAACCGTTTTTTTGGTGAGTTCCGATCAAGGTGGCTTTGGGCGCGTAAAAAAAAGCGTCCTGCCAAGTTGTGAAACTCAGCAGAACGCTATTCCATTTACAAATCGTCCGTAAACGATCTGCGATATATGCAAGGTTGGTGATAAGAATTCATAGCCATGCAACGGCTAAAGTGCGACCATCTTTCGATGATCTAACCATATTTCAATGGCTTACTGTTTGAAAACAGTATTCTTGGTCGTGACATTAACTAGATCATTACGATTACTCGTAACAACCAGGAATGTCAACGTCGTATCCTTAGAAAGGAGGTGATCCAGCCGCAGGTTCCCCTACGGCTACCTTGTTACGACTTAGTCCCAATCAAGGAGTTCATCTTAGGCGCCTGCTTCCCGAAGGATAGCTCAGCGACTTAGGATGCCCCCCTCTTTCGTGGCTTGACGGGCGGTGTGTACAAGGCTCAGGAACATATTCACCCCGGCGTAGCTGATCCGCGATT